>JABDQM010000358.1 GCA_013042315.1 Flavobacteriaceae bacterium
GCTAATAAAAAGATCAACCAAAGTGGGAAATTCTTTGTCATCATTGGGAGACGAACGTTTTCGGCCTGCCAGAATCTGGTGAACGAGCTGCATACCTATACCAATGCTATTTTTGTTGGGGAGCCCACCTCTGAGAATATCAATTTCTATGGGGACAATCACGCTGTAGTTCTTCCAAATACACAGATGAAGGCTTTGTTGTCCTTTGCCTGGTGGCAGGACAAGCCCCAGTGGGAAAACAAACCTGCCTTGTATCCCCAATTAGCAACCGGACTCACTTTCGCGCAGTACATCACTAATCAGGACCCCGCACTGGAAACGGCCCTTCAATATTCCGACACGGGTTTTATTTCAGATCCCATGCGATATTTCACCGAATTGTTTACCAGTGGACAGGCCGATAAAATCCAGCCCGAGGCAGAGAGGATGCTGGAGGATCCGCATTACGCTTTCTTCGAGTTTGAAGAGGAATTCAATAAGGCAGGGTATAATTTGTTGGGGCAACAGTCCTTTGAAGAGGCTATTTATGTTTTTCAGATTAATACCTCCCTTTTTCCCAGATCGGCCAATGCCTGGGACAGCCTGGCAGAGGCCTATTGGAAGTCGGGGAACAAGGAAAGGGCCGTCGCCTATTACAAGAAGGCCATTGAGATGGACCCGGACGGAAGCGTTGGTGCCAATGCCCGGAAGATGTTAAAGGAAATAGAAGCAGTTCAAGATTAAATAAAACACAGGCATATAGGGAAAAAGTATTTAGTAAAAATTCATCAATCAATCACATCATGAAAAAGTTATTCACCTCCAATTGGTTTAGGGTGCCTTTAGGTATACTAATCCTTTTACTCGGACTTTATTTCTATAAGGCTCAATTCAAGGGAGAGAAACAAAAGGTTTCCTTTAGTACGGATATTGAGCTTCAGGGCTTGTTGTTACGGCCTTATACGGAAGGGCCTCATCCGGCCATAATCTTACTTCACGGGGCAGGAGGGAGCCACCAACATCATAATAAAGCGTTTTTTAGGTTCCACGCCAATGCTTTTTTAGAAAAAGGCTTTGCGGTACTGGTATATACCAAAAGAGGATCCGGAGATGATGGGTTTAACTATGACTATTTTACTTACAAAGATCTTGTCAATGACGCCTATGCAGCCATCAATTTCTTAAGAAACCAACAAGATATAGACCAGCAAAATATTGGTCTAATGGGGGTGAGTGAATCCGGATGGTTTACCCCGGAACTGGCCTATTTAGACCAACAACTTAAATTTATAATTAATAGAGTTAGTTCTCCTTTTTCTGTTGAGAAGACAGTGATTCATGAGGTAAAAATGGATGCCCTTACCGAAGGATTTACGGAAATGGAAATAATGGAGGATATCCTGCCACTTACAAGACAAATATGGCAGTATTACAAAGCGGTTTCTAAAGACCCTGCGTTAGCCAAAGGTTCGGAGCGAGACGAGATCAACACAAGACTAAAAGAAGCGCATGATGATGAACGACTAGGAAAATGGTTTCAGTATAAGGAACTGATGGCGTACGACTCCTTAAGATATGCAGCACGAGGGTTTAATATAGGCTATGATCCTTTACCTTTTTTAGAAAAGATAGACCTGCCTATGCTATATGTAATGGCCGGGAAGGATAAAAATATTCCCACCCGGGAGGTGGTAACTTTTCTGGAAGATTTTAGAGAAACATACAAGAGAGATATCAAACTAAAAGTATATCCTGAGGCTAGTCATTATCTCTATAAATGGGGTTTAGAAGATGGTCCATATGAAGGGGTTTTATATCAAAAAGGGTATATGGAGGCAATTACGAGTTGGGCAGCATCTCAGGTTTCTAACCCATCGAATTAGAATGTTTAAAATTGCAGAACCAATGTTAATCTAACTTTGTAAAAGCATAAGTGAATTCACTCAGGTTGAGTTCAATATGGTAATTGCCTTCTTCTTCTATGACGATGTTATTTCCATCCGGAACTGCCGGCCCTGAGAGATAAATATCCCGTCCAAAATCCAATCCCCAATTGGGAAGCCAGCTGTCATTACACCTGAATTTTACCGTCCCTTCATTTAAATACAACTCGGCTTCCCATATTCCTTTTTCTGCATCTGTAAGCTGCATTGGGGTAGATAAGGCACCAACA
>JABDQM010000360.1 GCA_013042315.1 Flavobacteriaceae bacterium
GAATACTTGATGTCAAAAAAGAGGTAAAATTTCTCTACCCTGGTCTTAAAGATCTTTGCCGGAATAAAGTGACCCAACTCGTGCAGTACGATGAGCAGGGAAAGACTCATAAAGAATTGGATAGTCTGTATAACGATAGGGTTCATTGACGAAATCTTAATTTGGAGGACAAAAGTACGCTTTTAGGGAGTCTAAAAAAAAGAAACTCCAGCTCCCTCCAGATTTTTAAGAAAGTTTTAGCAGCAAAGGTGTTCCCTATTTTTGACAGGCTGATTCCGCTGCAGTACCTTTGCAAAAAAGATCAATGCGGCAGTTCTTTAGAAAATTTAGATTCCTGGGCATCGTATTACTGGGCATTTCTGCTGTGATTGTGTATCTCTTCTACAACGCCCTTCAACCACAAAAGAAACTACCTGTATATCAGCCGGCTGATTTTAATCCCGAACTGGTGGATGACTCTGTTCAATACGTCAGGAAATACCATACCATAGCCGACTTTTCCCTGATCAATCAAAATGGAGAGATCATCACTCAGGAAGACTACAAAGACAAAATTTACGTGGCCGATTTCTTCTTTACTACCTGCCCTTCCATTTGCCCTATCATGACTGAAAATATGGTCACCATTCAAAATGAGATCCTGGAAGATGAGGAAGTATTACTATTAAGTCATTCTGTAACTCCTGTTATAGATTCAGTACCACAACTCAAAAAATACGCCCTGGAAAAAGGAGTCATCGATAAAAAATGGAACCTGGTTACAGGAGACAAAAAACAGATCTACAACCTGGCCAGAAAGTCCTATCTGGCGGCCAAAACAGATGGAGATGGCGGACCTTACGACATGATCCATACCGAAAATTTTATCCTTGTAGACAAAGAAAAGAGGATCCGAGGCACTTACGACGGGACTGACCCTAAGGAAATAGAGAAATTGCTCAACGATCTCATTATCCTGAAAGCTTCTTACTCAGATTAGAAAAGTTCCAGCAAAGGATCACTTTTATTCTATTTTTTTCTATTATTTTTGTGCTTACTTAAAATCAATCTAAATAAAAATTGGACCTTACCGTCGTAGATTTAAAAAGAGGACAACGCGGCATCATCCGTGAATTTGCTGATGATGTGCTCCCTATAAAACTCCTGGAGTTGGGTTGCCTTCCGGGCAATGAAATCGAAATGGTTCAGATTGCGCCTTTTAAGGACCCTATCTATATTAACGTCAATGGTTCTCACATTGCCATCAGAAGGTCGACCGCCAGTTTAATCTCCCTCGACATCATAGAAGACGCCTAAAATCGTATGAGCAAGAGCATCAACGTTGCACTTATTGGAAATCCAAATACCGGGAAGACGTCTGTTTTTAATCAGTTAACCGGACTCAAACAAAAGGTAGGTAACTATCCCGGAATCACGGTAGAAAAGAAAGAGGGGATTTGCAAACTACCCAGGGGCGTAAAAGCCCATATTTTAGATCTGCCGGGGACCTATAGCCTGAATACTACTTCCCTTGACGAAAGTGTGGTGGTTGAATTACTGCTCAATCGCAACGACAAAAACTTTCCTGATGTGGCTGTGGTCGTCAGCGATGTGGAAAATCTCAAGCGAAACCTTCTTCTCTTCACTCAGATCAAGGACCTTAGAATTCCTACCATCCTTGTGATTAATATGGCAGACCGTATGTTGAGGAAGGGAATTACCCTGGACGTCCCTTTGCTGGAAAAGAAACTGGATACTAAGATCGCCCTGGTGAGTATGCGTAAAAATACCGGAGTAGATAAGATCAAGGAGTTGATCGCAGACTTTAAGAATATTTCTAGCAAACCCAATGTAGATACAACAGTAATCGCACCGGAATACTTCGAGCGTTTAAAGAGGACATTCCCTAACGAAGACCTTTACAAGCTATGGCTGGTGATTACACAGGATGTAAACTTCATGCCGATTGAAAAAAAACGTATTCAAGACAGCAGTGACTTTAGCACCAAGTCGAAGTCTGAATTAAAGCGGCTCCAACAAAAAGAAACAATACTGCGGTATCAGTATATCAATGGGATACTAAAAGAAGCTTACAAGGTAGACCTTCAAGCTGCCAGGGGATTCAGGGCTACTTTAGATAAGATCCTTACGCACAAGGTCTTTGGGTATTTAATATTCTTTATCATCCTCCTGACCATCTTCCAGGCGATTTACGACTGGAGTAGCTATCCGATGGATTTTATTGATGAACAATTTGCCGCAGGCAGTGAATGGATCAAAGACACCCTTCCACCCGGTGTATTTACAAATCTGCTCGCAGAAGGAATCCTGGCAGGAATAGGGGGGATTGTTATATTCATTCCACAAATTGCATTTTTATTCCTGTTTATCGCCTTACTCGAAGAATCAGGTTATATGAGTAGGGTAGTCTTTCTTATGGACCGGGTGATGAGACCCTTCGGGCTTAGCGGTAAAAGTGTAGTTCCTCTGATCTCAGGAACAGCTTGTGCTATCCCGGCGGTTATGGCTACGAGGAATATAGAGAATTGGAAGGAGCGCCTGATTACGATCCTGGTTACACCTTTTACCACTTGTTCTGCCCGACTTCCAGTTTACCTTATCATTATTGCTTTGGTAATACCTGAAGGTCGGTTTATCGGATTGAGTTACCAAGCCCTGACCCTGATGCTATTGTACGCCCTTGGATTCATGGCTGCGATATTTTCTGCAATGATTTTGCATAAAATTTTAAAGATCAGGAGTCGCACCTTTTTTGTGATCGAAATGCCCAATTACAAGCTGCCTTTGCTGAAGAATGTAGCGATCACGGTCATCGAAAAGACCAAAAGTTTTGTCTACGGGGCTGGAAAAATTATCCTGGCTATTTCCATCGTCTTGTGGTTCCTTGGCTCCAATGGAATAACGGATCGATTTGCCGAGGCTGAAACTCTTGTACAGGAACGGATTTCTGATGAAGGCTTTACCCCCTATAACAAGGCCGATATAGAACAAAAGCTGACGGCTTATAAATCTGACCTGGATGCCCAGCCCACACTAACTCCAACTCAAATACAGGATTCTCTCCTTGCACAACAAAAGGCTCTGGAAGAACGGGCTAAAAAACAGGAAATCGCCAGTTTTAAACTTGAGAATTCCTATATCGGTAACATTGGTAAAGCTATAGAACCCATTGTAAAACCTCTTGGATACGACTGGAAGATCGGAATTGCAGTGCTGACGTCCTTTGCAGCCAGAGAGGTGTTTGTAGGGACCCTTGCCACCATATATAGTGTTGGTAATGACGAAGAAGAAACCATCAAGAACCGGATGGCGGCAGAAGTGAATTCCGAAACCGATGAACCCCTATTTAACCTGGCATCGGGTATTTCTCTTCTACTATTCTATGCCTTTGCCATGCAATGTATGAGTACACTGGCTGTCGTAAAACGCGAGACCAACAGCTGGAAATGGCCCCTTGCGCAGCTGGTATTTATGAGCGTTTTTGCATATCTTGTAGCTTTGGTGGCATATCAAATATTGAAGTAAGAAAATGAGTATTCAAACCATCTTAGTCTACATTGTACTTTTTATCGCCCTGGCTTATCTGGTGAATAAGTTCCTCTTGCCAAAAAAGATTCGATTGGGAAAGAAAACCTCCTCAGCTTGTGGGCAGGACGACTGTGGATGTCATTAAAATTAAACGATATGGGCGATAAAGGAATAGAACAACAATGCCCATCCTGCGAGTAATAGCAAGCCTCCTACCGGGGTAACCGGCCCTAAAAATTTCATTTTTCTTCCTTTCGCACTAGAAAGGCAGAGTCCGTAAATACTAAAAGAAAACAAAAGAGTGCCAAAAATAAAGCAGTAGGCCATATAGGTTTCCAAAGCGGATGTAAAGCCGAGGTTAAAACCTAGAACCACCAATAACAAAGCGTGATACATCTGGTATTTTACTCCAGTTTCGAAACTTCTTAGCAACTCCTCTGAAAGGGATTTTTTCAACACATGAGCTCCAAAGGCTCCGAACAATACGGCCAACAATCCTAATAAGGCTCCTGCAACCTGAACCAGTAATATCATTTCTGCTATTTTGACCAAATATAATCATTCACGCCTGATCACTATCGACAAAAAACTAGTGTGTCCGTGAGAAATAGTATATATTTAGCTAATAGAAATTCCCTGCTCTTATGAAAAGAATTGTCCTTTTGTTCTCCCTTTGTCTATTTGTTTTATCCGCTTGCGGAACTTCTAAAAATACCGCCGGGAATTCTGAGACTTCCCTCGGTAAAACCCTGGACGACAAAAACAGGGTGACTATTTCCCTCCTCAACCAAATAAGGCGCCTGCCCGGAATTGTGGTAAAAGGCGGGGTCCCATTTTTTAACAAGGCCAACAACTCCATGTTACTTGAGGGTTCCCAACA
>JABDQM010000031.1 GCA_013042315.1 Flavobacteriaceae bacterium
TGGATGACATCGCTGCCGCAAAGGGTCTGGAGATCCCTGAATTGGTAAAGGAAATGGAGCAAATTGTCTTTAGTGGGACTAAACTTAATTTAGCCTACTGGATAGACGACATTCTCGATGAGGATCAGCAGGAGGAGATCCACGAGTATTTTCTGGATGCCGAAACGGATGATATTGAGGAGGCTTTAAAAGAGTTTAACGGGGATTACGAAGACGAAGAACTCAGGCTCTATCGCCTAAAATTCATGAGCGAGGTCGCCAATTAATAATCGCTCAAACTATAAAAAAACCCGGTATTTAACCGGGTTTTTTTTGTTTTAAAAATCATTGAATTCCCCAGCTGAGATAAAAGTGATGATTACACCGATATAAAGGATAAGGAAAATGAGGTAGCCAATTGATAATGCCAAACCAACATAGGACAGAACTCGCCCTGTTTTGACGTTTTCATAGCCCGTGTACATTCCGGGATTCTCTTTGTAGAGTCGTTCTGCCTTGCCGGTACTGTTGAGACCCAAAATGGTGAAAATGATTCCAAAAGGTCCACAGCAAAGCAAGGTGAGAACAACCGAGAGTATTCCCATGGTAAGGGCGTTACTGGCCCCCGGCAGTGATTGTTGATTCATATCTGTTTATTAGTGTGTTATTCTTCAACACCAAATTGCTCCATAATTTCCTGCGATTGCCGCATGGCTTCTTCCCAGCCTCCCATTGCATAGATACTATAGATCATGTACAAAAGGAATAGAATGCCCAGTACCAGCCCTATGATGACCAGTATTTTGGCGGTTTTAAGTTGACTGTGATTAGAATAGAGTTCTGGATTTTCCAGAAAGGTCTTTTCATCTTTCTTAACTAAAAAGAGACCTATACCCGACATGATAATTGCCGGAATACCGTAGAAACAGCAACAGAGATAAGATAATATTGCCAGGACAATGGCTATGGTTACATTAGGTAGTTTTTGTTGTTCCATAAAGAGTTAGCGGTTATATTAATTTTATAAGAAAGTTTATAAGGATCAGCAGAACACTTGTAATCATGAGGGTAATACTGATTTTATTGGCAAATTTTATTTTAAAAAATTGATCGAGTAAAAGAAATCCAAATAACCCAAGGATGGGATAAATGGCAGGATACATCTTAAAGGCAGCAAGAAAATCGCCCTGTATCAAAAATAGCACAGATCTCTGAATACCACAGCCCGGACAGTCAATACCCAAAACTTGTTTACTCAGACAGGGAAGCATCAGGTCTTTCGCAGCAAATAAAATCAGAGCCAGGTTCACCGGAATTGTTTAAGATTCTCTTTCGGAAAAATACTATTATTTTTAAGCAATGAAAATAAAATCTGAGTTTTATTTTCGGAGAAATATGGCGAATATCAAAGCAGGAGACAGGATACAGGTACTAGATGATTCCATCGAAGGTACCGCCGTACGCATTGATGGCGATACCGTTACAGTGCTTACCGAAGAGGGATTTGAACTTGATTTCAGCCTTAGGGAGGTGTTGGTGGTCACAGATCATTCCCAAATCGACGTTAGCTCAGATGAGGTGAGAGAAGCCAAAAAAGAAAAGGAGATACCCGCTAAACGAAAAAAAAGGGCGGTGAAACCCAAAGAGCGCAATGCTCCCAAAATGGAGGTCGACCTTCACATCCACCAGTTGGTCCCAAGCACAAGAGGGATGAGTAACTACGACATGCTTACCATACAAATGGAAACGGCAAAGCGACAACTCAATTTTGCTATTAGTAAACGAATAAGAAAGGTAGTTTTTATCCATGGCGTGGGCGCAGGGGTACTGAAGGAGGAGTTGTATTATTTATTCCGAAGGCACGCGAATATCACCTATTACGATGCTGACTATCAGAAATACGGCCTTGGGGCAACTGAAGTCTATATTCATCAAAATGTAAAGGAATAGGGCTTATTCCTGAGTGGTAACTACTCCAAAGTCGTTTATACTGGTATCCGTAATCCTTTCGCCCTGACTATTGAGCAGACTGACATCGCGTAGCAAAATAGTATGCTCATAGAGCGTAGTATCACTGGCATTTTGTACGGTATTGATGAGTACTTCACCACTAATAGCCTCTATTTCCTCAATAACAGTAGGGTCTGTTGGAGGGATTTCGTCACAAAAATAGCTTTGACTTACAGTGCCACTGAAGATCCGGTAAAGAAGGGAGCTTTGTCCCGCTAAGGTACTTACTATAGTATCAGAGGATGCTTCGTTGGCCAGGATTCCGCTTTGAAGATCCAGAATCAGGGCTTCTTCCCCGTTGATCTTAAAAAAAACAGTAGTTGCCGTACTAACAGTTGACTCGCAGGTTTGGATAGAAACATCATCAAAATCTATGGTTTCAATTTGTAGGTCACCATCGTTGCAATTCCACAGTAGTATAGCGATAAGGAATGGAAGGATTCTCTGCATCTGACAAATTTAAGGTAATATAGACGTAAATTCCTATTGGAATGTCTCCGCTTATCAAAGAATTTATTTTATTTTCCTGTATTTTTGAAGTGGTTCAAATGAAGATTGAATATGAAACACGTCTATCTGGATAATGCTGCCACCACAAGGGTAAGGGATGAGGTTATTGAAAAAATGCATTCAGCCCTGGCCAATTGCTACGGGAATCCTTCATCTACGCACGGTTTTGGAAGAACAGCAAAAACTGCTATTGAAACTGCGCGTAAGACCATTGCCAAATACCTCAATGCGCATCCCTCTGAGATTATTTTTACTTCAGGAGGAACGGAAGCCGACAACATGATCTTGAGGTGTGCCGTACGGGATCTCGGGGTAGACACCATAATCACTTCTCGAATTGAACATCACGCAGTATTACACACAGTCGAAGAACTAGAAGCCGAGTGTGGGATAAAAGTCTGCTACGTAAAATTGCAGGCCGATGGTAATCCCGATATGGATCATCTCAGAGAATTGCTGCAGCAGGAAAAGGGAAAGTTGCTGGTGAGCTTAATGCATATCAACAATGAAATTGGGAATAAAATTGATATACAGGCTATTAGCGAGCTGTGTAAGGAGAACAATGCACTGTTTCATTCAGATACTGTTCAGTCCATTGGTCATTATAACTGGGACGTTCAAAAAACACCTATTGATTTTATGACGGCAGCCGCTCACAAATTTCACGGTCCCAAAGGAGTGGGATTTGCCTATATTCGAAAAAATTCAGGCCTTAAGCCCATGATTGTCGGTGGAGCACAGGAACGCGGTTTTAGGGCAGGTACAGAACCATTTCATAATATTGTAGGTTTGGAGGAGGCCTTTTTACTGGCCTATGACAATCTGGAAAAAGAACAGGAATACGTTTCTTCCTTAAAGAAATATTTTATTCAATCCGTAAAAAAAGCCTTTCCCAAAGCCGAGTTTAACGGCTTATCAGGCGAGATGGAGCAAAGCACCTATACCCTGGTCAACGTGCGTTTGCCCATATCACAGGAAAAAGCCCTGATGCTGTTATTCCACTTGGATATCAAAGGAATTGCCTGTTCAAAAGGAAGTGCATGCCAGTCCGGAAGTGATGCGGGATCTCATGTGCTTACTCAGCTCCTTACCCCTGAAGAATTAAAGAGTCCGTCACTGAGATTTTCATTCTCCATTTACAATACTCGGGAAGAAGTTGATTATACCATTGAAGTGCTCAAGGAATTCAGCAAGGATGAAAAGGCTCCAATGATCACTTAGCGCTCTTTGTCGTAAGGAAATTTTCTCGTCGCCTTTTTCATCATAGACTCGATAAGATCTGTTGTGTTTCTACCGGATTTCTTATTTATTTCTTTTTCGTACTTCCACAATAATTTACCGGTATTGCCATCGCTAACTTTGATGCCTATTCTGCCGTAATTAGCGTCGCCCAGAATGTAATCTATAAAACTAAAATCACCGGAAACTCCCTCAGAAAGAAGAATATTCAAGTCTAAATTTCCGCTGACTATACCATCTACCCCTAAAATATCGCTCAATTGTTTTATGGTGTAAGTATCTATATTGGCGTATGTTATATCGCTCTGCGCGAGGATAGCATTGGTGTTGTCCGTATTCTGAAAATCGACCGAGAATTTTTTTCTGCGTTTACCGCGTCCAAAATACGTTTCAAGGGCGTCCTGTACGGCATAACCTTCTCGCTCTTCCAGTCCTATTAAATCATTGTCACTGACATTTTTCTTTAAATCGAGATTAGTAAAGAATGGAATAATTGCCAATACCTTGTGATTTTCACTGAGAGCTTCGAATTTATCACTCTGATAGATGTTTTTCTGCCCATAAGTGATGAACAATTGGAGAAGAAAAATTGATGTAAGAATACGTCTCATATATGTATTGTTCCTAAAACCGAACGCGAAGTTTTACATTAAAAATCCTGGAGGTCATAAAATTGGGTACAGCAAATTCATTCTTGCTGTCTACATCTCTGACCCATGTATTGGTGATGGAATTCTGATTGTTAAAAAGGTTGAATATTTCAAAACCCAGTTGCAACTCCCTAAAGCCGTGTAACCAATGTCCTTCCGGATAAGAATGATCTTCATTCACAAAAATATGAGAAATTCCCAAATCTGCCCGTTTGTAATCTCTTAATCTATTCTGAAAAATATAGGGATCCGAATAACTGGGCGATCCTCCGGGAACTCCTGTGCTATAAACCAGATTAAGATACATTTTTACTTTGGGTATGTTGGGAATGTAATCCTGGAACAAGACTGCAGCTTTAAACCGCTGGTCTGAAGGTCGCGATATATATCCCCGATTATTCTGGTTTTCCTCAGTTTTCAGATATCCCAGGCTAATCCAGGATTCTGTACCCGGGACAAATGCACCAAACAGCCTGAGGTCGGCCCCATAGGCATAAGCCTTAGCATCATTATTGGCCACGTAGCGAATCCGGACATCTTCTAAGGTATATGTATTTACATCCCAAAGTGATTTAAAGTATACTTCCGATCTGAGATTAAAGGGACGGTCCCAGATTCTAAAACTTTGCTCAGAACCCAAAACGAGATGGAAGGCCTTCTGGGCTTTAACTTCAGGGACGATGCTCCCCTCGGCGTTACGCAATTCCCTGTAAAAGGCAGGCTGTTGATAGATCCCGGTAGAAAGTCTGAAGACCAGATCATTTTGCCAATCGGGTCGCAATGAAAGCTGTGCCCTTGGACTGAAGATAAATTGTGTGTTTTTTTCAAGACCTCTAGCTCGGAGAGTCCACAACTGGGCCCTTAAACCAAAGTTATATGTCAACCTATGCCTGCCAATTGGTGTGCGATTTCCGAATTGCACATAAGATATATAGCGCTGAGTTTGAGTTTGATTTCTCGCATTAACACTGTTATAGGCTAACAATGGAGCTTCAAAAGGCTCTTCGGGTTGGTTATTGATAAACTCCTCTCTCGGCGGTCGGATAAAAAAACCAGCAGAATCGATAAATTCTGATTCCCGAATCTGATCCCTGACATCTTCATAAACGTATTTAAGCCCCCATGATAGAAGCGATTTATTTATCCGTAATTCTCCCCGGTGAGACACTGTGTGTATGAGGGCATCGAGATCATTTCTCGACCGATTGTACTGGGAGCCAATGCCTCTTGAGGATGTTACTTCGCCAAGGCTTCCGCTTCCCAGATCGGTGTCTATCTCTCCCAATTCGTACTGGGCAACTACGTCGGAGTATTCTTCTTCCGTAGTATGATACAGGGAGGTAGAGAACTTTAGCCTTAGTACATCACTAGAAAAAATATCGGCTTTAATGGCCCCCAATGCGGTGGTGAAGGCATTCTCTTCCCTTCCCAGATAGAAGATCTGTAGGGCCAGGGGATTGGCTATGGTTCCAAAATTTGTCTGTCTTGAAACCGGCGTATTTTGATATTCATTCCTACCCAGATTGCCCAGAAAATGCAAGTGAAAACGCGATGATACCCGATACGTTATAAAACTCTGCAGGTCAACAAAGACCGGATTAAAATTGGCTTTGGTTTGCTGACTGTTTAAAAATAAACTGTTGTTTCTATATCGGAAGCCTGTAAGGGTGGTGAATTTTCGATTATCCGAAACTGTTTCCAAGGTAGAACTCAGGCCCAATAAGCTCCCTTCTGCCTGCAGGGAAAAACGTGTGGGCGTCTTGTATTTGATATCTAGGACAGAGGACAACTTATCCCCGTATTTGGCCTGAAAACCCCCAGGAGAGAAATACAGACTTTCAACCATATCACTGTTGACAAAACTAAAACCTTCCTGCTGCCCCGATCGGAGGAGGAAGGGTCTGTAGACTTCAATATCGTTGACATAAACTAGGTTCTCATCAAAATTTCCTCCCCGAACACCGTATTGCGTGCTGAGCTCGTTGTTGGACGAGACCCCCGGTAAAAGTTTAAGAAGATTTTCAATTCCCGCGTTGGCTCCGGGAATTTTTTGAGCTAATTCAGGAGAAAGGTTGCTGATCCCGGAGACAGTTCTTTCGCCAAGCGCTGAAACTTCCACACTATCAATTTGGATGGTATTGGCCTTCATCACAGGATTAAAGCCAAAAACCTGATTGGTAGTAAGCACCAGATCCCTTAATTCAATTCTTTCGTGACTTAAATGTGAAAAGGTTACGGTTATAGCCTCATCTGCCCTTACCTCAAGGAGGTAAAACCCGTTGGTATCTGTCGTAGTCCCTCTGGGCCCTTCCTGAATGTTTACATCCCGCAGGGGTAGATTCTGTTCATCCAGAATCACGCCTGTGATCGTAGCTGTTTGCCCTATAGCGGAAAAGGCAACGCACAGCAATGCGCCGAACATAAGTAGCCTGAGGAAGTTCAATAGCCTATTTTCTGTAAAAACTACTGGTAAAGGTAGTGGAATTCCCAACATTATCGGTGACCGTCAACTGGAGGTCGCATTGCTTTTTGTCCAGGATGATATCGTCAAAATTATAAGTCAGGGTTCGGGTCTTCGGCTCGTATTCCATCAAAATCCATTCTCCGTTTAAAGTGGCTTCGTAGGAATTGATCCCGCTGAGGTCATCTGAGATGAGCAGGCTCAGGTATCGGTAATTGGTGAGCCATTGCTTAGACTTAAAGTTTTTTGGTCTGATCTTAGGAGGGATGGTGTCCTGGGCCAGAGTATAGGTGCCAAGACTTCTTGTGCGGGTAGTAAAGGTGTTACCCCTTTTATAGGTCTTTGTGTAATTCGGCTTTAATTTGTCATCCAGGCGGGCGATAAAGGCAGATTTTAAAAAGGATTCTTCATAGCCTTCTGTATTGAAACTAAGGGTAAAGTTCTTTTGCGCCGGAATACTGTTGTTGTGCACGGTTATCGTGTCGCCTTTAGCCCTGAGATCTATGTAAAAATCACGGTAGAAGGTATTGGCCGGAAAATACAATTTAGCCTTCCCCAAGTCGAAATTATTGGGTTTGCCGGCAACGATATAACGTTCGGTTTTTGGAATTTCCTTCTTTTTAATGGGGGCTTCACGACGCCCGGTTACAGGAATGAGCACTTTGGTAGAATTACCGGCGAGATCTTTTAGGTTGATTTCCACGGTATAGCTAAGGCCTTCTTCTACGTATATTTTCCCATCATTTTTCAACTGTTTGTATATGCTTAGTTCGTTGCCTGCCACCTTAAAACACCTTTGAATTCGCCTGCGGTATTTCGACATATACTCATAGTCGATGAGTGTATTGATCAGTCGGGTTTCCCCAAAGGAAAAAGAGTCGAAATCAAAGGCCGATATAAGCGTCCCATTCACTTTTTGTTCCAGTTCATACAGACCATTCTGATTGGCTGCGAGATCCTGCCGATCGTAAGCCGCAACCCCAAATCCTATAATTCCGTTTGCTTTGATCTCCTCTGCAAGAAAACTTCCATCTGCCTGCCTGCTGAAAGGGATTTGTACCCTCATTTCACTCTGGTTGACCAGGGCACCGGTGGATAAGGGATAGGCGTACAGGCCCTGAAGTGTAGGATTGGTTGCATCCCTAACGTCTAAGCCGTAGAGCAAGGGATTCGTAGGTTTTTCCGAGACACTGCTCCTGATTTCAAAATGAAGGTGAGGTCCGGAGGATCCACCCGTATTGCCGGTATAAGCAATTAGGGAATCCTTGTAAACTTTCAATTTACCGTATTCCGGGAATACCTCGATCTCATAGGATCGTTTTTGATACTGGGTCTTTTTTACAAACTCCTCAATGGCCGGACTGAACTTCTGAAGATGTGCGTAAACCGAAGTGTAACCATTGGGATGAGCAACGTACAAAGCTTTGCCGTAACCCCAATGCGATACCTTAATGCGTGTCACTGTACCATCGCCTATGGCATAAATGGGAAGTCCCTGCCTTTGCTGCGTTTTAATATCAATACCGGCATGGAAATGGTTAGAACGCAATTCCCCAAAAGTTCCCGCCAGTATTAAGGGAATGTCTAAGGGGGAGCGAAAGACGTCCTTAGGAAATTTTTCCTGCCCTGAGACGAGGTGCACCAACAAAAAAGTGAGTAGGTAAATTCTGTTTTTCATAGACAAGGGTTAGCGCGAAATTAATTAATCACAGCTTAACTCTGAAAAAAACTCGATAGTCATTTATAAATTAGCTTTCAAAAGAGTGGTAATCCCTGTTTCCTCTTCCAGAAGCTTGTATTGCAAAAGATCGTCAGGAATAATTGGAAAAAGTATTGCGAAGTCGTCACAGGTATCTTAACTTTGTTAGAAAGCATTGATGTTGGCCTATGAGCGAATTGGTTGAAATCGTTGATTCACTTGAAAATAAAATCAGTAAATTACTGCACAAGTTAGAATTGCTCAGCCAAGCTAAAGGAAAACTTGAGGAGGAACTGCTTGAGATGAAGCAGAGCCACGAAGCCACAAAGAATTCTGTTCAGGAATGGGAGGAGAAATTTGAATCCCTGAAAATGGCAAACACAATGTTGGGCAGTGAAACAAATAAAACAGAAGCCAAGCTCAAAATAAATACATTGATCAGGGAGATCGATCATTGCATCACACAGCTCGCTGAATAATGGACTCATAATATGGCCGAGAAGCTTAAAATTAAGTTGTCGATAGCAGATAGGGTATATCCTTTAACGATTGATCCGAGCCAGGAAGAAGGTTTGCGAAAGGCAGCCAAAAATATTGAGCAACTCGCTAAAAAGTTTGAGCAAAACTACGCGGTAAGAGACAAACAGGATGTTTTGGCAATGTGTGCCTTACAATTTGCCTCTAAAATAGAACAGCGTGGTTTAGACAAAATGGAAGATACCAGAGAAGTTGTGGAGCGCTTGTCCGCTTTAGATGAACTGGTAAACCAGAAGCTTAGCATAAAATAAGTTCTTTAACATATATCAAAGTTACTGCCCACATTGGTAATTATTTTTGACAAACTCAACACTAATTTGTTTAAAAAGGGTGAGTTTAGATTGTAAAAGCAGGCCTTCTCGTAAAGGATCCTTGAGCAGTCTGTTAGCCCTAAACCTGTTTATAGGAGTTTGTACAAAACTTCCATCAATGTGGGCTTTTTTTATTCTTTTTTCTCAAGAGGGAAGGGAATAGAAACTCCGGGCAAAACCTCTCCATTTATTTGAGAACTTGGATTTTCCCGATAATATCTGAAGGACTAAATCCTTCTAAAACAAAACTAACTCATGGATACCACAACAATAATCATAGCAGGAGCCGCAGGATTACTCATCGGCTTTATCATAGCAAAATTCCTAGAAAAAGGGAAGGCTTCCAAGACTTTGGCAACAGCAAAAAAAGATGCGGCAGCACTCCTAAAAAATGCAGAACTTGAAGGGGAGAGCATCAAAAAAGACAAGATTTTTCAGGCAAAGGAAAAGTTTCTGGAATTAAAAGCTGAACATGAAAAGGTGATCATCAACAAGGATAAGAAGATCTCCGAATCAGAAAAGCGAACCAGAGATAAGGAATCCCAGGTAAGCAGCGAATTGGCCAGAAACAAGAAGCTCAATGAGCAATTGGAAAACAAGATCAAGGATTTTGACCACAAGGTTGAAGTTTACGAAAAGAAACAGACCGAATTAGAAAAACTACATAAGAGTCAGGTACAGCAACTCGAGGTCATTTCAGGTCTTTCGGCAGAAGACGCAACCAATCAATTATTGGAATCTTTAAAGGAAACCGCTAAATCGGATGCTATGGCCTTTATGCAGTCCACTTTGGAGGAAGCGAAACTCACAGCACAGCAGGAAGCAAAGAAAATTGTGGTCAATACCATTCAGCGCATCGGTACTGAAGAGGCCGTGGAGAATTGTGTTTCCGTCTTTAACCTGGAATCGGACGACGTAAAAGGTAGAATCATCGGAAGGGAAGGAAGAAATATCCGCGCTCTGGAAGCGGTTACGGGAGTAGAGATCATTGTGGATGACACCCCTGAAGCCATTATCCTGTCGTGTTTCGATTCCGTACGCAGGGAGGTCGCACGGCTATCGCTCCACAAGTTGGTTACCGATGGACGCATACATCCTGCACGAATAGAGGAAGTGGTGCGTAAAACCGAGAAACAGATCGAACAGGAGATTGTGGAAATTGGGAAGAGGACAGTAATCGACCTTGGAATACACGGCTTGCATCCGGAATTAATTAAGGCTGTTGGGCGAATGAAGTACAGATCCTCTTACGGGCAAAACCTCCTGCAACACTCCAGGGAGGTGGCTAAATTATGTGGCGTGATGGCTGCCGAATTAGGCCTCAATCCAAAGTTGGCAAAAAGAGCTGGACTTTTACACGATATCGGCAAGGTTCCCAATACAGAGAACGAATTGGAAACACCGCACGCCATCCTTGGAATGCAGTGGGCTGAAAAATTCGGGGAGAAACCCGATGTCTGTAACGCTATTGGGGCACACCACGATGAGATCGAGATGAAGACCCTGATTTCTCCAATCATCCAAGTTTGTGATGCTATCAGCGGAGCAAGACCGGGAGCGAGAAGGCAAGTATTAGATTCCTATATCCAACGACTGAAAGATCTGGAAGATATCGCTTTCGGATTTGGTGGAGTACAGAAGGCCTATGCTATTCAAGCGGGTAGAGAATTAAGAGTCATTGTGGAAAGTGAAAAAGTGAGCGATGAAAAAGCGGCACAACTTTCTTTCGAGATCTCACAGAAAATACAAACCGATATGACTTATCCCGGACAAGTTAAAGTAACAGTCATCCGTGAAACCCGTTCGGTTAATGTAGCTAAATAGCAAGTTGTTTTTATCGGTAATTAAATTGCGGAATCCCCTTAGAGGCCTTTGTGTAAACCTCCGCATCAAATATCCATCATTTAAAAAAGGAAAACTACTTTTTATAAAGTACGCTTAAGCCAATAACCGGTCCAATGGCGAGAGTAACATAGATCATACTATGTGAAATGCTCATTTGTAAGGTGTTCAAAATCTGGATACTAAAGATCGTTATGGCGAAACCTATGCAATTGACAAGAGTCAGGGCCGAACCTTTTAAAGGTCCTTCGGCATGTTGAGCTACCAGGGTAGAGAATAAAGGAGAATCTGCAATCACTGTCATTCCCCATAACATTAGAAAAAGGAGAAAAACAATTGCCGAAGGTTGATAGAAGAAGAGGGGAGAAGACAGGCAACAGATACAAGAGATCAATAATGACCAGGAAGCGATTTTCTTCACGCCGAAGCGTTCTGAAGTTAATCCTCCGATCACGCACCCAATGCTACCTATGCCAATAATAATGAATGACCAAAGGGAAGTAGACAGAACCCCTCCATGGATATCCTTATAAGTCTTAAACATGACAGGGACAAAAGCCCAGAAGGCGTAGAGTTCCCACATGTGTCCAAAATAACCTATGGCCGCTTTTCGAAGTTTCACATTTTTAAAAATTGTGAATGCCTCGAGTAATTTCGGCTGTTGTGCCGGACTCCTAAAAGGTCCGTTGGGTACCTTTAATACAATGAGAGTACCTCCCGCAAATGAAAGCAAGCTGGTAGTAATAATCACCCATTTCCATTGAGCAAAGAGGGAGCTTCCGGCTAACAAGTGCGGCAGGGCCGTGCCCAAGACAAGAGCACCCACGAGAAAAGACAACGATCTCCCGAGCCCCTCCTTAAAATAGTCTGCTGCTATTTTCATTCCCACAGGGTAAATTCCGGCAAGAAAAAAACCTGTTAGGAACCTGGAACCTAAGAGGCTATAGAGGCTATTTCCTTCCCAGAGCATGCCGAGGTTAAAAATCCCGGCCAAAAGGGAGGAGAAAAAGAACACTTTAGAAGGGGAATAGCGATCTGCTATCATCAAGGTGGCATAAACCAGAGTACCGAGTATAAACCCAAATTGTACTGCTGAAGTAAGGTGCCCAAGCGCTTGTGAATTGAGGTCGAAATCAGAAATAAGTTCATCTAAGACTCCGTTTCCGGCAAACCAAAGTGAGGTGCAGAAAAATTGTGATATTACTATTATTGGAAGGACTTTTTTCTTCTGCATTATCTGAGGCTCCAATTTAGGCAGAGAGGTACTTCTTTAAATTCCCGAGCAGGAAGTACTCCCAGCCTCCTATGCAACTTTCTCTTTTGAATTCAGGAATTCCGGAGGGGAAGTCCTCTTGCACAAATACAGTTAAAACCAATTCGCTTTGGTGGTTCGTACCTGAAATCTCAAATGTTGAGGTCGATGCCCCTGGATACTCTTCAAACTCCCAACGATAAGTAATTTTTTCTCCCGGTACAACTTCAATAACTTCCCAAAGATGGGTAAAAGCGCGGTCTTCAGAATGAACTTTAAAAGCGGTCTTAAATCCTTCCCTTGCTTCAAATGCTTCCAACACATCAAAATACCAATTCTTCATTTCAGGGAGTAGGGTGAGCGAATTCCACAAATCTTCAGCACTTCGATCAAAGGATGCCTTTATGACTATGGGAGGATCTGATTTCTTCATTCTTTCATTTTACGGTTAGAGCAGAACGATTATTGTTAAAAAATCATAAATCTGCGATAAAAACCAAACCCTGGTTATTTGTTTCCGTAAGTAGGGTGAATTCTAAAATTAAACAAAATATTATGAAGATTTTTAAAATGATTCGATTGGCAGCTGTAGCTGTTCTTGTATTAACCGCAACGTCCATGACTGGGCAAAATTCAATGATGTCCAAAGATACCAAAATGGTAGGCGGCGCTGCGATGTATCCTTCAAAGGATATTGTTTCAAATGCTGTAAATTCTAAGGACCATACTACTCTGGTAGCCGCTGTTAAGGCAGCTGGCTTAGTGGAAACCCTTCAGGGTGATGGCCCATTCACGGTATTCGCTCCTACAAATAAGGCTTTTGATAAGTTACCCAAAGGTACGGTTGCCACCTTATTGAAACCCGAAAACAAGTCGACCCTCCAGTCGGTTCTTACTTACCACGTTCTAGCAGGTAAATACAGCGCTTCTGCGATTGTTGAGGCCATCAAAGAAGGAAACGGCAAGGCATCATTCACTACAGTTAATGGTGATACGATAACAGCGATGTTAAAAGGAAAGAAAGTACAATTAAAAGATGTTGCCGGGAATATTTCAACCGTGTCGATAAGCGACGTTAATCAGTCTAATGGGGTGATACATGTAGTAGACACTGTAGTTCTACCGGTAATGTAATTTTCTAAGGATAGTTTTAGTTGTTTGGTTGATTATTTTTAGTGGAACCGTCGGTGCCTTGTGCATCGGCGGTTTTTTTAATTATGGCCATCTGATTTCTTTTCCGAACATAATCCCGTGTCCGTCTACAATTCGTATTCCAAATTCTCTCTGCCTCCCGGGTTGGCATTAAAGCCATTTGTTACGCTTGAAATACACCAGCATACCCAGGGCAATTACAACCATTACTCCCAACATGATAAAATAACTGTATTGGTAATGGAGTTCAGGCAGGAAGTCGAAATTGGTCCCATAGATTCCTGCGATAAAGGTGAGAGGAATGAATATGACCGAAAAAACGGTGAGGAACTTCATCACGTCATTTAACTTGCTGCTGATAGTGGTGTGGTAGATGTTGAGCTGATCGGAAAGAATCTCCCTGTAACTATCTGAAACTTCGCTGGCCTGACTAATATTATCCTCCAGTTCTTTGTAGTGTACATAGGTAGCTTCATTGATAAAATCAGAATCTAGTTTGGCGAGGGTAAAAATCATTTCCTTTGCGGGTTTTATGCTCTTTCGCAGGAAATTCAGTTCTCGTTTGTAATTGTTGATTTCGTTGATCACCACCTCGTTTGGGTTAAGCAGCAAATTGTCTTCCAGGGTTTCTATTTTTTCGCCCAAAACACTTAGAACATAGAGATAGTTGTCTATCACGATATCGAGCAGGGCAAAAGTGAGGTAGTCTATTCCTCCGTGCCTGATCCTCTTCTTTTGTTTTCGGATTCTTTCCCGTACGGGTTCAAATACATCGCCTCGTTTTTCCTGAAATGAAATAAGGACAGAATCGGTTAAAATAATACTGAGATTTTCAACATTGATCAGGTGCGATTCTTCGTTTTGCTGC
Organism: Flavobacteriaceae bacterium; assembly: GCA_013042315.1. Classification (GTDB taxonomy): domain Bacteria; phylum Bacteroidota; class Bacteroidia; order Flavobacteriales; family Flavobacteriaceae; genus Muriicola. The sequence goes on from JABDQM010000031.1 coordinate 14,511, forward strand.
AGCATTTTAATACTGATCAAAATACAATTGTCATATTCAATCACCCGAGGTCTTGCCTGGGTATGCATGACCTCTGCCAAAACCAAGGTTTCCAGGTCAAAGGTCTCTGCAATCTCCTTCATGATGGCGGCGTTGTGCAGGCCGTCTACATTTAACCAGGTAACGGTATCCTTTTCTTTGTATTTAAGCACATCACGTACCAGCTTCAGAGCGTCTTCCTCCAGCGTATTTTCATCAAAATCGATGATCCGAAGCAAAACCTCGTTGGCCTTCTTTTTACCCCGGAACCTAAGGTCGTCCGGAGACAAACCTATTTCCTGCTTTCCTTTTTTGATAAATCGAGCCATATTCATTCAGCTTTGTTTTTCGCCAATAATTAGAATACCGTTTAGGTTTCGTAATGATAATCTACGAATTTTTTGAATGGCTTTGTGGGCAAGTTGAAAGGAGCGGTCTTTAAGCAGCAGAAACACCGAATAAATGGCCAATATAGGCAGTGACACCCATGGCAACTGTTCCCCAGAAAGTGATTCTCAAAATCGCCTTTTTTACGCTTGATCCGCCTGCCCGCGCTGCAAAAGCCCCCAGGATGATAAGGAATATTATCGTGAATACGTATTGCCAGATGATCATATAAGAGATGGGCAGGAGCATTGCAGCAATCACCGGCAACACCCCGCCAAAAACAAAAGAAGCACCAGAGGCTAATGCAGCTTGTAAGGGCCTGGCCCGGGTCATACTATTAATTCCCAGTTCATCCCTGGCGTGGGCCCCAAGGGCATCGTGCTCCGTCAATTCTTTGGCTACCTTCATGGCCAGATTAGGGCTCAGACCCCTTTCTCTGTAAATTATCGCCAATTCCTCTAATTCTTCTTCCGGCATATCATTGAGCTCTTGTTGCTCTCTGGCGAGGTCTGAAGTTTCTATATCGGTTTGTGAACTCACCGAAACGTACTCTCCCGCTGCCATGGACAAAGCACCAGCCACAAGTCCGGCCACCCCTGCCAGAACAATGGAGTCCCGGGATGTTGATGCAGCAGCTACTCCGATAATAAGGCTTGCTGTAGATAAAATACCGTCATTGGCTCCCAGGATGGAAGCACGGAGCCAACCACTTCTGCTGAGGTAGTGATCTTCTTTCTTTATAAAGTTTTTCATGATATTCAATGAGCTCAGGGCCCTTTTTCTACTTGTTCAGAAGTATAAATTAACACTTTAAGCGGCAACTTCCTTTTTCCTGGCACTGATCTTCTCAGTAAGAGCAATCCAAAAAGGACTAATTCCGATAGTGAGAGAGATCAGAGAGATGGTAAAATCATAGGCGTAGTCTGTGAGTATCTCCAGGTTGAGGGCTGTAATGCATATAAGAAAACTCAATTCTCCAATCTGTGCCAGCATGGCACCCCCAAAAATAGCTTCCCTCCATGAGTTGTTGTACGCCTTTAATATCAGGGTATTAATGGTGTGATTAAGACCAAAAACGGCAATCAGAACCATCCCTAGGGGAAGGAGATTGTCAATTAAAAAGGTCGTATTGATCTGCGCTCCGATACTGATAAAAAATACGGCCACAAAGAGGATCCTGAAGGAATGGATAGCGTCGTGAATCCATCGGGTTGCTTTCCCGGCGTGCATGACTAGTCCACCTACAAAAGCCCCCAAGGCTTCCGAAATTCCGAACATACCAGCAACAACAGCTCCTGCAAAGCAAAAAAACAGCGCCAGGAAAACCTGTAATTCGTGGTCCTTCATAATCGATTTCCTGAAGGGTAGCCAAGTGATTTCTTTCCGGATATAAATATAAATAATGATAGAAATGATCAAGACACCTCCGGTAATCTTAAGAAGGATAGATTCTGTTGAAGTATCCTCACCCCCGAAAATTGATATCAGGATTAGAATGGGAGCAATGGCAATATCCTGTGCCAGAAGGATGCTGGAAACGTTCTGACCTATCTTTTTATCCAATAGTTTTTTGTCTTCTAATATCTTGAAGATGACTGCGGAACTCGATAAGGCGATTACAAAGCCCAGGACAATAATTCTGGTGGATTCCCACCCGAAAATCATTCCAATTCCCCAGACCACTCCTATACTCAGGAGAAATTGACCAAGGGTGCCAAAAAGGGCGAGACGCCAGTTTCCTACGAAAGAATACAGATCGATCTCCATCCCGATAAAGAAAAACAAGAGGATGATCCCCAACTCCCCGACGTATCGGATAGAAGTTTCATCACCTATCAGATCAAATCCGTGTTGCCCAATGAGTACTCCGAGGAGGATGTAGGCAAGGAGAGTAGGCTGCTTTATTTTCTTCAGGAGAAAACCAGAAACAACTACGGCCAAACCTACGATGCAAATGAGGGTGATGGAAGTGTGAAAACCGGTGAGAAAGATCAGATCCATAGAATTAAAATCAAATGATTATAGTGAATTATAATGGTGCTATTAAGTTGCTCAGACTCTTTTATATTTCAAACTTCGCCTAAATCAACAGAATCTTGGTTTAATATGAATCTTCATATCTCTTTAATTTGTTTTTTAAATGCAATACTTCCTCTTCCAGTAACTCCTGTCTTCTCAACATATTCATTACTACATCGATCCCGGCCAAATTAATTTTTAAATCACGGTGTATTCGGATGACTTTCTCTACAAGGTAAAGGGTGTCCTGATGAATGTAAAGCTCACTGTCATGAATTGTGAACTCAATTAGACCGATCTCGTTCATTTCCTGAAAAAAGGAATATTCCAGATCGTACAAAACACAGAGTTTGTCGACGGGGAAAGTGTCTTTTGGATTCGTCATGATCTTAATTTTTGGAGTTCTTCAACTAATTTCTTTTCTCGGGAGCTCAGGTTTTTTGGTAGTTCTACTTCAAAGGTGATGAACAGGTCGCCATACTGGCCTTCCTTTTTGTACACCGGAAATCCTTTGCCTTTTAACTTTACCTGCGTTCCATTGGGGGTTTCAGGTTTCACATTTAATTTTACCTGCCCGTCAAAAGTTTTGACCAAAATTTCACCTCCTAAAAGAGCTTTGTAGAGATCCAGTTTAACCGTGGCGTATAGGTTGGCTCCATCGCGCCGGAATTTTGTTTTGTTTTGAATGGAAAACCGGATGTGCAGATCTCCTCTTGGACCTCCATTGATCCCCTCAGCTCCGTGATTTTTGATCTTGATCACCTGGCCATTTTTAACTCCAGCAGGGATGGTTAGTCTTATATTCTTGCCATTTACAGTGAGGGTGCGTTTATGGGTTTTGTATACCTCTTCAAGGGGCAGTTCCAGTTCTGCGTTGAGATCCTGCCCACGGAACTTCATGCTAGTCCTGCGACCACCTGAGCTACCGCCAAACATCGAACTGAAAAAGTCAGAAAAATCTTCATCGCCAAACGATTCATGAGTTTTCTGTCTTCTCTGATATTGGGCTTGTTCCTGCTTCGCCTTTTCAAAGGCTTCGGCGTGTTGCCAGTCTTTCCCGTATTCGTCGTATTTAGCCCTATTTTCAGAATTGCTCAGTACCTCATTGGCTTCATTGATCTCTTTAAACTTCCTCTCCGCATTCTTGTCCCCCGGATTGACATCAGGATGGTACTTACGCGCCAATTTTCGATAGGCCTTTTTTATTTCAGCCTGACTCGCATCTTTTGAGACTTCCAGTATTTTGTAATAGTCTACGAATTTCATAATTGCTTATCCCTAGATTCACTCGGTTTCTTTGTAATTTTATTTCTCGTCCTGCCGTAATTGCGATTCCCTAAGAACCCTAAAAAAGTTGTTGATTCTATAAATGGAAGGTCGGAATTAATCGGCAATAATCAAATTCAATACACAACAGTTTCACTTCTTTATTTCACCCTTATAATTCTCTTCAAATTGCACTTTGGTAACCGTTATTAGACGATAAAAATTAGACCCCTGTTTTTGTCATTTCACAAAGGACCTGTACTTTTAGCAGATGCATATGGATCTCTTTACAATCACCGCCATTCTGGTATTCTTGTCTGCTTTTTTCGGATATATCAATGTCCGTTTTCTGAAAATGCCGAATACCATTGGCTTAATGTTTATCACCATCCTTTTCACCCTCGCTGTATTTGCCCTGAGTTATGTTGATCCTACCTTGCTGAATGCAGAGCGGTATATCTTATCGCAAATCGACTTTAAAACGGTGCTGTTGGATGTTATGCTGAGTTTTCTCCTTTTTGCAGGAGCTATGCATACCGATTTTGAGCAATTGAGAAAGCACAGATGGCCTATTCTGAGCTTCTCCACCCTTGGAGTAATTACGTCTACTTTCCTTGTAGGTACCCTGGTATACTATATCCTTATTCTGCTAGGAATGAATGTTCCCTATATCCAATGTTTATTGTTCGGGGCATTAATATCTCCTACAGATCCCATTGCAGTGTTGGGCATTCTTAAACAGGCGGGGGTACCTAAAAAGTTAGAAACAAAAATCGTAGGCGAATCTTTGTTCAATGATGGAGTAGGGGTGGTGGTTTTTCTGACCCTTTTTGAAATAGCCTCACCCTCTGAAGAAACACTGACAGCCTGGAGCGTCATCGAACTATTTGGCGTTGAGGTGCTGGGTGGACTTGCGCTTGGGTTGTTGCTGGGTTGGATAACCTATCGATTAATGAGGACTATAGACGACTATGATATTGAGGTAATCATTACCCTGGCCACGGTGATGACGGGCACAATTATCGCTCACAAACTACATGTCTCCGCCCCTTTGGCTATGGTGGTTGCGGGATTGCTGATCGGTAACGATCGACTGCGGGAGAGTGCGATGTCTGAGAGTACCATCATCTACGTCGATAAGTTCTGGGAATTGATTGATATTCTCCTCAACACCCTACTTTTTGTGCTTTTGGGAATGGAAATATTGGTACTTACTTATACCCCCGATTACCTTATCGCTGGACTTATTGCGATCCCGGTAGTACTGGTTTGCCGGTATATTTCTCTGCTGCTTCCGATCAATTTCTTTAAAAGGAAACTCGAGTTTGTCCCAAGGACTAACCTTATAATGACCTGGGGCGGACTTAGAGGAGCAATCTCCATTGCACTTGCGCTCGGACTTACAGAGGCGATGAACAGGGATCTCTTTTTGCTAATTACTTATGTGGTGGTCGTCTTTTCCATTATTATTCAGGGTCTAACCGTGGGCAGATTGGTAAAAAAGGTAACGGGATAACTACCTGCCATTGCTGCTCTGGGAATGGAACAAATTGCTTTTTATTTGATCAATCTCAGCGCTTCTCTTTTGCTAAGTGAATGTAGTTGAGTGGCTTGAACAAATTG
>JABDQM010000371.1 GCA_013042315.1 Flavobacteriaceae bacterium
GCGGCGTAGTGGCAAACGTTGTCCTTGATAAAACGAAGGGACAAGGCGGAGGCTGGATTGTAATAACAACCGCATGGGCCTTTGCAGTTTACGTAGGCGTAGTGGTAGCCGGACCTTACAGCGGTGCCCATATTAATCCGGCAGTGACTCTGGGACTGGCCCTGGCAGGATCTTTTGATTGGGCTGAGGTGCCTGCTTACCTACTCGCTCAGCTTCTCGGTGCAATGCTTGGTGCTGCAGTTGTCTGGATCACCTATAAGGATCATTTTGACATTACTGAAGATAAAAGCCTGAAACTCGTTGTTTTTTCGACGATACCTGCAATACGCAATTACAGTTCCAACCTCTTTAGTGAAATAATAGGAACCTTTATTCTGGTCTTTACCGTTTTGTTCTTTTCGGATGCTTCCTTACTGGCCACAGAAGAAGTAATTGGCCTTGGTTCTCTTGGCGCTCTGCCTGTTGCTCTCCTGGTCTGGAGCATAGGCCTGAGCCTTGGCGGTACTACAGGATATGCTATTAATCCAGCACGTGATCTTGGTCCGCGACTTGTACATGCACTTTTTCCTATCAAAAACAAGGGAGGAAGCGACTGGGCGTATTCCTGGGTGCCGGTGGTAGGTCCCTTCCTTGGGGGATCAGCAGCAGCCGCTTTATACATAATTTTAATGAGTTGAAGCGGCCTTAGTTTTCAGAAATTGCCATGGCCGCAAGATATGCACCTGACCATGCGCTTTGAAAATTATACCCTCCCGTAAGGGCATCGATGTTTAAAACCTCCCCAGCAAAATACAAGCCTTCGTGGATCCTGCTACCGAATGTTTTAAAGTCGATTTCTTTAAGATCGACCCCCCCTGCGGTAACAAACTCCTCTTTAAAAGTACTCTTGCCTTCCACCAGAAATTCTGATGAAGTAAGTTGAGCGGCAAGGGCTTGTAACTGCTTTTTTGAGATATCCGCCCATTTCTGATCGGGTAATATATCAGCTGCTATGACAAGTTTTCCCCAAAGCCTGCGAGGAATATCAACCGGGCATGTCCGATATGCTGTTTTCTTCGCTTCAATATTCTTCACTTCCATTAAAAATGAGTACATGCCTTGCTGGTGGTAGTCTGGCATCCAGTTAACTCGTATCCTGAACCTGTACTTGTAATCGTGTAAAATTCGAGCTCCCCAGGAAGACAACTTTAAAACTGCAGGTCCGCTGAGTCCCCAATGGGTTATCAATAATGGTCCTTCAGTCACCAGGGTCTCCGACTTTAATAACCTGGTTTTTATGGCATCAGTAATGTTCTTTCCTGGAATATCCCTGGAAATTAATTCTACCCGAGCATTAAGGCTTAGTCCTGGTATACCGTCAATACGAGGGTCCTTAATATTAAAAGTAAAAAGAGATGGTACAGGGGCGATAATATGATGCCCTAGCTTTCTGAGCACATTCCACATCTTCACGCTACTACCTGTGGCCAACAGTAGATTTCTTGTTTGATAGGCTTGGGTTTTAGTCTGTACTTCCCAACGCCAGTCTTTCATAGGTTTTTCTTCTGCAGGGATAATATTGACAACGCCCGAATTCCTTTTTAACTCGATGGCTGAGGAGGATACGGCATCCATAAAACAATCGATAATTGTCTGGGATGAATTACTCTCAGGAAACATCCTGCCATCTTCTTCTACCTTCAGAGGGATTCCACGCCGATTAAAAAACTCGACCGTATGTTTTGGGTGGTATGAATTAAAAGGGCCTCGTAATTCCTTCTCTCCTCTCGGATAGGCCTGCACCAACAATGCTGGATTAAATTGCGCATGGGTAACATTGCACCTACCTCCACCGGATACTTTCACTTTTCCAAGTACCTGTTTCCCTTGCTCCAGAATCAGGATTTTCATATCAGGTCTCGACTCCGCCACATGGATCGCACCATAAAATCCGGCAGCTCCTCCCCCTATAACAATTAGGTCATACATCATTTTGCCCTTTCGGGAAAGTTGGTAAAGATCCCGTCAACACGAAACTTTCTCATATTGGCAATATCTTCCTTTTCGTTGACCGTCCAGACATACACCTTATAACCCTCATCCTGAATGGCCTTTACGATCTCCGCATTCACATTTTTGTAATTCGGATTTATGGCCACGGCACCCAGCTCTTTTGCAATTGGTAGCGCCTGAAGGGGGTCGTCTTCAGTGAGTACAGCTATGGAAATTTCAGGATTAATCGATCTCATACTTTTTAGTTCTTCCCAATTGAAACTGGAAATCAGAAAATCTTCTGGTTTCCATCCTTTTTCCCTGGTGTAATAATCCAGAATGAAATTGACTCGTTCAGCCGTATTCGCCCCTTTAAGTTCAATGTTAAGTGGCACCTTGCCATCAATCAATTTTAGTACATCCTGCAAAGTGGGAATCTTATGATTTCCCTTTAAGATCACCTTCTTCAGTGTAAAAAAATCGTAGTCCTCAATGAAGCCGCCAGCGTTGCTAAGACGATCTAATCTTTTATCGTGAAAAACCATGATCTCGCCACTTTTAATCCTGAAAACATCGATCTCGATCATATCTACGCCCAGCTCCATTGCCTTCTCTATAGAAGCCAGTGTATTCTCTGTTTCATGGCCCATGGCTCCTCTATGTCCTA
>JABDQM010000211.1 GCA_013042315.1 Flavobacteriaceae bacterium
CTAAAGAAAATCTACCATTTATGTACAATTCTAGAATATCGGGTCTGGGCTTTTATGTACCCGATCACGTAGTGACCAATGATGATCTTTCCAAGCTAATGGATACGAATGATGCCTGGATTCAGGAGCGCACGGGGATAAAGGAAAGAAGACATGTGGTCAAGGGCAAGGACACCACCACCACTATGGGGGTTAAAGCGGCCAAAATTGCTATTGATCGGGCAGGGATCGACAAAGATGATATTGATTTTATAGTTTTTGCCACTCTTAGTCCGGATTACTACTTCCCCGGTCCTGGGGTTCTGGTGCAACGCGACCTCGGACTAAAAACCGTTGGAGCCCTGGATGTGAGAAATCAGTGTTCAGGATTTGTCTACGCTGTATCTGTCGCAGATCAGTACATCAAAAGTGGTATGTATAAAAATATACTGGTGATAGGATCAGAATTGCATTCCGGAGGCCTCGATTTTACGACCAGAGGTCGTGGTGTTTCTGTTATTTTTGGCGATGGTGCTGGTGCTGCAATTCTAAGCAGGGAAGAGGATCCAAAAAAAGGAATTCTTTCTACCCATCTTCATTCGGAGGGCCAACACGCAGAGGAGCTATCCCTGCTTGCCCCCGGAATAGGACACCGCTGGGTCACTGATATATTGGAAGACAACGATCCTGATGATGTTTCTTACTACCCCTATATGAACGGACAGTTTGTATTTAAAAATGCGGTAGTTCGATTTTCAGAGGTAATCAAAGAAGGATTGCAAAAGAATGAATTGAAAGTAGGAGATATTGATATGCTTATTCCTCACCAGGCCAATCTGCGTATCTCACAATTTATCCAGAAGAAGTTCGGACTTTCAGATGATCAGGTTTATAACAATATCATGAGCTACGGGAATACGACTGCCGCATCCATCCCAATTGCCCTCACGGAGGCCTGGGAAAAAGGGAAGATCAATGAAGGTGATCTTGTGGTTCTCGCCGCCTTTGGCAGTGGCTTTACCTGGGGAAGTGTGATTATGAGGTGGTAATATCTGCAATAGGAGATCCATGGGAAGAACTTTCCAAAAAATAGGACAGCGTCATCGAGAATTCATAGAAAAACAGAAAGTCTTCTTTGTGGCTTCGGCCATGGATGAAGGGCACATCAATTTGTCCCCTAAAGGGATGGATTCACTTAGGGTGTTGAGTGATAACAAGGTAATTTGGTTGAATCTCACAGGGAGTGGAAATGAAACGGCTACACATGTAGTCAGGAACCCCAGAATAACTCTGATGTTCTGCGCATTTGAAGGTCCACCTCAAATATTGAGACTGTACGGACAGGCAAAAGTCTATCATCCACATGATGAGGAATTCGGCAGGCTTTATTCTTATTTTCAAGAGATTCCTGGAAGGAGACAGATATTTGAGGTCAGGGTAGAACTGGTTCAAACTTCCTGCGGGATGGGGGTACCTCTCTTGAAATTCCAGGCAGAAAGAGAAGACTTGGTAGACTGGGCTGATAATTTAGGGGAAGACGGACTAGCGGCATATAAGGAGAAAAAAAACACAAAAAGTCTGGAAGGACTTCCTACCGGTATTTTTGGCAGATAATACGAAACCCCGGTAATCATACCGGGGTTTTTTTTGGACCAACTTTTGAAAGGTCACCAACCCATAACCCTTCTTCTGTGGACCAAAATATCCTTACAGAATACCACCGCTTCCTTCTTTAGTATTATTATCCCGGTTCTTTCTCCGTGAAGCCCTGTTTTTACCACTACCAAAGCGGTAAGAAATGCCTGCGAATAAATTCTGACTTTCCCAATTGAATGAACCTGTTTGCAGAAAAGGATTTTCTCCGTCAAATGCAAACCTCATGGTATTAAATACATCATTGAAGTTGAGGCTAAAAGTTCCTTTGCCTTCTGCGAAGCTATAGCGGGCACCACAATTGATAAAATACATGGGTTTTACAGTATACTGGATGTTCTGATTCTGTCCGCGGTAAAATCCAAATATCTGAAACGTAAGTTTTTTTGTCGCCGTAAAACTGTTGTTCATTCTTAAGTTCCAGGCAGTGTTATTTACTTTTACCTCATCAATTACAATATCCTCTGTTGTAGCATCCGAATTGGTACCCTCCAATCGCTCTGTAATCCCTCTCTGAGTTTGTGAGAACAAATCAAAACTGGCATTGATATTCCACCATTTTGCAGGTTTGTAGTTAGAAGAAACCTCAATTCCATATGCTGATGTATTGTCGAAGTTGTCATAGGTCAGAATTAGTTTATTGAGGTCTAACCTATCTACATAAACGGCCCTGTTTATCTCGTCTTCAATAGTCCTGTAAAATATCCCTGCGGTAATACTTCCTTTCTCAAGACGCTTGGTATAATTGCCTTCAAAAGATGTGGTAAACTGAGGTATCAGACTAGGGTTTCCAAAAGAAGAAATTAATGGAGTAGACCACTCTCTTATCGGATTCACTTGAGTTAGCCCCGGTCTGTCAACTCTTCGGCTGGTGCTGATCTGAAATTGGTCTTTTTCAGAAGGGGAATAGGTTAAAAAAGCAGAGGGATAGAGCTGGGTGTATTTATCTTCGAAGGACCGTACACCATTGGTGTCTGCTTTTACAGTAACATCTTCTAATCGCAATCCTACCTGATAAGACCATTTCTTATAATTCTGTCCAAACGTAGCATAGGCAGAATAGATGTCCATTCCGTAGGTAAAGGCCGTTGGCGTAGTAGGTTCCAAATTGCCGCTTGAATTCAAAGAAAGTCCCGTAGAACGATAATCAACCTTTGTTTCAAAGACTCTGCTTTCAAGTCCGGCCTCGATTTTAGAGATAGAATCGAGTGGATTTACATAATCCAGATTGGCTATAGTTTGTGTTCTTTCGGTATCCACAAAGTCCATATAGTCAGGAAAAAGGGAATTACCTGTAATTCTGAAGGTAGACTCTTCATTATCTTTAAACCGATTATGATCGACTTCAAGTTCAAGGTTATGTCCTTCTTTTTTAAAGTCTAATTTGTAATCAAAATTGTATTGTTCACTGTGATTATCATTTAATGGGATAAAAGTTTGATTGTTATTTAGTTCCGGGTCGTCGTAATACAATACTTCAGTGAAACCCCATGCCCTGCCATTAAATAAGTTCTGATTGGTAAAAAAGGAGATGGTGTTTTTATCATTCATATAATAATCAATTCCAACCTTAAATAAATAAGATTTGTTGTTGTTTAGAAATTCAAAGAATTGTTGTGAATTCTCAACGACGCGGAAGATATTACCATCATTAACATACTTACCAATGTTGGTACCGGCATTTCCGTATAGATTAAATTTGCCGTTCCGATAATTTAAATCGAGGGAGGAATTGAATTTGGCCTCTATTCCCACGGTTAAGCCCGTATTTATATTGCCGTTAAATCCTATGTTGGCGTTCTTATGTAAAATGATATTAATAATGCCGCTCATCCCATCAGGGTTATATTTGGCCGAAGGATTCGTGATCAGTTCAATAGATTTGATAGAGGTTGATGGGATTTGTCGTAGGAGTTGGGCCACAGGAACATTAGAAAGTTTTCCGTCGATCATTACCCTTACATTAGAATTACCACGTAAAGAAAGTTCTCCCGTTTGCTGATCGATATTCACAGATGGGATGTTGTTCATGATATCAGAAGCAGTGGCACCAGCAGTGGTAAGATCCTTGCCAACATTCACAACTTTCCTATCGATACGTTGTTCTATGGTCGTTCTTTCTGCAACTACTTCAACTTCAGATAGCTTCTCTGCCTCCTCCTTTATGGAGATAGTACCCATTTTTATCTTTCGATGGCCCTTTTCTAGTGTAATTTGCTCACTATAGGTTTCATATCCTAAATACTGAATTTCGACAATAAATTTGCCGTCAGGTAATTTATCAATAGTAAAGGTGCCGTTTTCGGTGGTTAAGCCTCCCGAGACAGTACTGGCATCATTGAGTGACTTAACAACAATAGTAGCATATGAAACCGGCTCGTTGAGGTTTTGGTCTATGACCTTGCCGGAAATAGTTCCTTCTTTTAGTTCAGGGCTTTCGGGGTCGGTTTTGGCATTGATCGCAGCAAATACAAGCATTGCCAATAGCAATGTTACATTTCTCATGATTGATTCGTTTTTTGATTGATTGATTGATGATGATACTTAAAGGACGACCTTTGGGACGGATTGTTACGTAAATATTGTGATTTAACACTTTGCCCTATGTAAATTCGACAAAAGCTGATGTATATTTATGGAGTGACATAAAGTACAAAACCCCGGTAATCAAACCGGGGTTTCTATCATTGTTAAGCTGCACTAAACACTAACCATTAACTTTAAAAATACAGCGTCTCAATGACATTGAGTTATGTAAAAGACGAGTTCATATCTCATACGTTACACTTCTTAACACACTTTAACACGGCATCCACCTTATGAAGAAAACTTTAGTTTTTGGAGCATCATTAAAACCCTATCGCTACAGTCATGTTGCTGTAAAAAGGCTGGTGGAGGCCTCCGAAAAAGTGGTGGCATTTGGGCTGAGGGAAGGTAAAGTGGCCGGGGTTCAGATTGAGACAAGCTTAGATGGGTTTCAGGAAGTAGATACGGTTACGCTCTATATGAATCCCAAAAGGCAGAAACAATTTTATCAAAATATCATAGACCTGCATCCCCGACGAGTCATTTTTAATCCGGGAACTGAAAATCCTGAATTCTACGACCTCCTCAGCGAGGCAGGAATTGAGGTAGAAGTGGCCTGTACTCTTGTTCTATTGTCGATGGGACAATACCATTAAAACCTAAATGCGTTTGCGGATCATATATAACCCGAGGAAGGTAATAAGTCCGTTAAAAGGCAGTAGTTCGTACCCGATCTGATATCCTCCCAAAAATTCCGCAGGAAGATAGGACAGCCCCATTACGATAAAAACACAGGAAAGCGCAACGATCCACACCAGTCGGTCCATAATCTGGTATTTGGTAAAAACTCCAAAAGCAAACAGCCCTAACAACGGGCCATAAGTAAAGGTCGCCACGGTGAGCAGTCCGTCTATGACATTCCGATCAAGAACATATTTGAAGGCGATCACCACGAGGATCAAAAGCAAACTCATTCCTACATGTACTTTTTTTCTAAGGCTTTTTTGTTGCGAAACCTCTCTTTTTTCAATCCCCAGAAAATCGACGCAAAAGGAGGTGGTCAGGGAGGTAAGTGCACTATCTGCACTGCTGTACGCTGCAGCGATAAGGCCCAAAATAAAGGTGGTGGCAACTACCATTCCCAAGCCACTGTTAAGGGCAATTTCGGGGAAGAGAAGATCCGATTTTGGTTCTCCGTCCATCAGGGGGATAGCCACATCAAAGCGGTCGGCATAAATAAACAAGAGTGCTCCCAACAGAAGAAAAACAAAGTTCACCACAATAAGGATAAGACTGAAGGATACCATATTTTTCTGGGCATCGCCCAGATTTTTACAGGTGAGGTTCTTCTGCATCATATCCTGGTCTAGCCCCGTCATACAGATGGTGATAAACATCCCGCCCAGGAAGGATTTTACGAAATGGTTTTTTTGAAAGAAATCCTCTGTAAATAACACTTTGCTATACTCTTTCAATTCCTCCGAGTCGAGAAATTCTGTAAACCCCCAGCCTAATTTCTCATTGATGAAATAGATGGATAGCCCTACCGACAATAGCATAAAAAGCGTTTGCAGCGTGTCGGTCCAGACAATAGTCTTGATGCCTCCCCTAAAGGTGTAAATCCAGATGAGAAGAATTGACAAGACTACGGTGAGCTCAAAAGGCACGTTCCAGGCGTCAAAAACAAATTGCTGCAGCACTATGGCTACCAAGAAAAGTCGGAACGAAGCGCCCAGCACCCTTGAGATAAAGAAAGAAATGGCCCCTACCTTGTAGCTGACGATTCCGAATCGGCCTTGCAGGTATTCGTAAATTGAGGTAACATTGAGACGATAGTAGATGGGCAGTAGCACAAAGGCTATAACAAAATAGCCCACCAGGTAACCAAATACCACCTGCATATAGCTGAAATCGGAAGATTCTACCCATCCCGGAACAGAGATAAAAGTGACTCCGGAGAGTGAAGCTCCTATCATCCCAAAGGCCACAACAAACCAGGGAGATTTCTTCCCTGCCTTAAAAAAATCGGCGTTGGAATCATTGCGTCCGGTGAGGTAGGAAATCAGGATCAGGACCAGGAAATAAGCCCCGATCAGCAGCAGGATATGGGTGGCTGTCATGCAAATTAATTTCAGGCGCAAAGTACAAAAAGTAAAAATAGTACGTAATTTTGCGGGTATGGAATTCTCATCAAAACTTCTCGAAAATGCCGTTTATGAAATGTCTCAATTACCGGGCATTGGGAAGCGAACGGCACTTCGCTTGGTATTGCACCTGCTGAAACAACCAGAGGCGCAGACAGGGAGACTGGCCAATGCTCTGGGGAGTCTTCGAAAGGATATAAAATTTTGCAGCAACTGTCATAATATCTCCGATGTAGTTCTCTGTGAAATTTGCGCGAACCCAAAAAGGGACAAGAGCCTGGTTTGTGTGGTTGAAGACATCAGAGATGTGATGGCCATCGAGAATACGAGTCAGTACAACGGTTTGTATCACGTACTTGGCGGTAAGATCTCTCCCATGGAGGGAATCGGTCCCCAGGACCTTACTATTCAATCCCTTGTAGAGAAGGTAAAAAATGGCGAGGTAAGGGAGCTAATTTTTGCTATGAGCTCAACCATGGAAGGCGATACTACCAACTTTTATATTTACAAGCAAATTCAGGATCACGAACTAACCACATCAACCATTGCCAGGGGAATCGCCGTAGGTGATGAATTGGAATTTGCCGACGAAATTACACTCGGCAGGAGTATAGTGCACAGAATTCCATTCGAGACCTCTCTGAAGGCGAATGGGTAGGTAGTATCGAAAATTTAATGAATAGACTAAAAATTTAGTATTTTTGCAAAAATATTGTTCTAAACAAGGCTCTTAATAAGAATATGTCAAAATTCGAATTGAAACTTCCACAAATGGGGGAAAGTGTTGCGGAAGCTACCCTCACTACCTGGCTCAAAGAGGTGGGTGACACCATAGAAATGGACGAGGCTGTCTTTGAGATCGCTACGGATAAGGTCGACTCAGAAGTCCCGAGTGAGGTGGAAGGAGTCCTGGTTGAAAAACTGTTTGAAGTGGACGATGTTATTAACGTAGGGCAGACTGTAGCAGTTATTGAAACTGAAGGTGATGCTCCCTCAGATTCCACTCCGGCTCAGGAAACAGAAAGCGAAGAAGAAGCTGTACCTGAAGAGGTAAGCGCAGCGGTAGAACAGCCAATGGTCCAGGCTAAGGAAACTGTGGCGGCACCTGTGGCCGACTTTTCTTCCTCAGAACGGTTTTACTCTCCTTTGGTAAAAAATATAGCAAAACAGGAGTCGATTTCCATCAAAGAACTCGATTCAATAGAGGGAACAGGTCTGGAAGGCAGGGTAACGAAAAACGATATCCTCGCTTACATAGATCAACGAAAGAATGGAGATGATAGACAGGCTGCGCCGGCGCAACCAACACCTGCTCCAAAGCCAGCTCCTGAAAAGGAGAAACCCTCTACCCCAGAAGTATCCCAAACCGTAAGTACAGCACAGGCAAGTGAGTCGGATGAGGTGATACCTATGACCCGCATGGGTAAGCTCATTGCTCAGCACATGAAAGACAGTATTTCTACTTCTGCCCATGTACAGAGTTTTATTGAGGTTGACGTAACCAAAGTGGTAAATTGGAGAAATAAGGTAAAAGAATCCTTTGAAAAACGGGAAGGAGAGAAACTCACTTTTACTCCCATCTTTATGGAAGCTGTGGCAAAGGCTCTGAAAAAGTTCCCCATGGTGAACATTTCGGTAAGTGGTGATAGTGTGATCAAAAAGAAGAATATCAACATTGGTATGGCAGCAGCCTTGCCCGATGGAAATCTCATTGTCCCGGTTATAAAGAATGCAGACCAGCTCAATCTGGTTGGAATGGCCAAAGTGGTCAACGATCTAGCGAAAAGGGCGAGAACCAACAATCTCAAGCCCGATGAGATCAAAGACGGAACCTATACCGTGACCAACGTGGGTACTTTTGGAAGTGTCTTTGGAACTCCTATTATTAATCAGCCCCAGGTAGGTATACTCGCATTAGGGGCCATCCGCAAAGTTCCTGCAGTGATAGAGACTGCCGAAGGTGACTTTATCGGAATCCGAAGTAAGATGTTCCTTTCTCACAGCTATGATCACCGTGTAGTGAACGGGGCCATGGGAGGGATGTTTGTCAAAGCTGTTGCTGATTATCTCGAAGACTGGGATGCGGAGCGGGAAGTCTAAGCTTGCTTTGAGATCCATATAAAAGCGCTTCAAGAATAAACTGAGGAAATGAAATTAAACCTGACTAAGCCTATCTGTTTTTTTGATCTCGAAACCACAGGAACCAACGTGGCCAAGGACAGAATTGTTGAAATTTCTATTTTAAAAGTTCTGCCAAACGGAGAGAAGGAACAGCGAACCTGGTTAGTAAACCCCGAATGTGAAATTCCTGAACAGGTAGTGGCCATTCACGGAATCTCCAATGAAAAGGTCGCCAACGAACCTACCTTCGCCGAATTGTCTAAAGAAATTTACCAATTTATAAAAGATAGTGATCTGGGTGGATTTAACTCAGATCGATTTGACATTCCGCTTCTCGCAGAAGAGATGTTACGGGCCGGAGTAGACTTCGACATGAAAAATATGGTGTCTATTGATGTTCAGACCATTTTTCACAAAATGGAGCAACGCACTCTTTCAGCTGCCTTTAAATTTTATTGCGACAAAGAGCTGGTAGGAGCGCACGGGGCTAAGGCCGATACTGAAGCCACTTACGAGGTGCTGCTGGCTCAGTTAGATCGTTATCCCGATCTGGAGAACAATGTAAAAAAGTTAGCGGATTTCTCTACTTATCGGCAGAATGCCGACTTTGCAGGCTTTATCGGATTCGATGAGGATGAGGAGGAGATTTTCACCTTTGGGAAACACAAGGGAAAGAAAGTAAATGTGGTTTTGGAGGAAGAACCCGGGTACTTCGGTTGGATACTCAATGCCGATTTCCCTCTTTATACTAAAAAAGTACTCACCCAGATTAAATTGAGGAAACTCAATAACAAACTCTAGCAGGCAGGAAGATGAAGTTAATTTGCATCGGACGCAATTATTCTGAACACATTGCGGAACTTTCCAATGAAAGACCTGCCGATCCGGTAGTCTTTATTAAACCAGATTCTGCGGTTTTGCCAAAAGAACAGGCCTTTTATATCCCTGAGTTTTCTGAGGAGGTGCACTACGAAGTTGAGGTTCTGGTAAAAATCAAGAAGGTGGGAAAACACATTAATCCACGTTTTGCTCATAAGTACTATGATGAGATCGGGCTGGGAATTGATTTTACGGCAAGGGACCTGCAGTCGAAACTCAAAGAAAAGGGTTTGCCCTGGGAAAAAGCCAAGGGGTTTGACGGGGCCGCAGTTATTGGTAAATGGTTGCCCAAAAAGCAGTTTGAGGATATGCGGCAATTAAATTTTGAGCTGTCAAAGAACGGGGATATAGTACAGCAGGGCAATACTGCAGATATGCTTTGGTCTATAGATGAACTCATCAGCTATGTTTCCCAATTCTTTACTTTAAAAAAGGGAGATATACTATTTACGGGTACGCCTTCGGGTGTTGGCAAAGTAAGTCCAAATGATTACCTTTCCGGCAGATTGGAAGGGGTAGAAATGTTTCGATTAAATATTAAGTAGATGATCTATAGTCTGGATAAATTAAATGAAATGGCAGATGGTGATGATGATTTTGTCCTGTCTGTAATAACCGTTTTTCTCGAAGAAGTGCCTCAGGATCTCGAAGATCTCGAAAACGCCATCCAAGAAGACGACTATGAGAGTGTCTATAAATTGGCGCATAAAATTAAGCCCAATGTAGACATCCTTGGGATGGAACAAACCAGGGCCATTGCCCTGGAAATTGAAACCCTTGGTAAGGATGAGCAAAACAAAGATATAATTGCGGCCAAATTTCCTGCCTTAAAAAAGGATATTCACCAGGTTATTTCTGAGTTACGTAAAGATTTCGACGTATAATGCTCGCTGAAATTATCACAATTGGTGATGAAATCCTGATTGGCCAGATCATTGATACCAATTCTGCCTATCTCGCTACCGAACTCAATAAAATCGGTATTTCTGTTTTTCAAATTACCTCTATTCAGGATGAGAAGGAGCACATTCTGACCGCTCTTGAGGAGGCCTCAGGGAGGGCGCAAATTATTATTTTAACCGGCGGCCTGGGCCCTACCAAGGACGATATCACCAAACTTACGCTTTGTGAATACTTCAATGACAGTATGGTCCTCCACGAGGACGTCTTAAAACATATTGAATACCTTTTTAAAACGTATATCTCCACGCCTATTTCTGAGGTTAATCGGAAACAAGCGTATTTACCGTCCAGGGCTGAGGCGCTGCACAACAAATACGGCACAGCTCCCGGGATGTGGATAGAGGATAAGGACAAGGTTTTTGTTTCTCTCCCGGGAGTGCCTTATGAGATGAAGGAACTAGTTTCGAAACAGGTACTGCCAAGAATTGCAGAAAAGTTTAAAACGCCCTTTATCCTGCATAAGACCATAATGACTTATGGTTTAGGGGAGAGTGCCATAGCCGAACGTATTTCAGAGATTGAAGACGGTCTGCCCTCGTATATTAAACTGGCATATCTGCCCAATCTGGGGAAGGTTAGGCTTCGGCTTACCGCTAAAGGCCCCGAGAAAGCTCTTCTTGAAAAAGGTATGCAGGAGGTTTCTAGAAGGATCTACGAAACCATTGGAGATTTAATTTCGGGTGAAGAAGAGGAGGGAACAATAGAGGCTGTGGTAGGGAAACTATTGCTCTCCAAAAATAAGACCATGGCAACGGCCGAGAGTTTTACCGGAGGAAAGATCGCTGAGCAAATTACTGCTGTACCGGGGGCATCGGGATATTATATAGGGGGTGTGGTAAGCTATGCGACGCGGACCAAGATCGATATGCTTAATGTTCCGGAGGCGCTCATCGAAAAACACTCTGTGGTAAGCGCTGAAGTAGCTTCGGCAATGGCAGAGAATATCCGTTCCTTGATGAATTCAGATCTGGGGATTGCCACGACGGGAAATGCCGGACCTACAAAAGGAGATTCAGACGCTCCTATAGGTACGGTTTTTATTGCCGTGTCTAGTGAGAAAGGTACCATAGTAGAAGAATTTTCAATGGGGAACCACCGTGTGAGGATCGTACAGAAAGGCGTTCATAAGGCACTGGAAATGTTGCGTCAGGAAATTTTAAAATTCTAAAAAAGATTTTTGCTCTTCCATGAAAATGACGTAAATTTGCATCCTGTTTAAAATATTGTAAAGTAGAGCACCATGTCTAAAGTTTGCGAAATTACCGGGAAGAGGGCGATGTTCGGAAATAACGTATCGTTTTCGATCAATAAAACCAGAAGAAGGTTTGATGTGAATCTTTCCAAAAAAAGATTCTACATACCTGAAGAAGATCGCTGGATTACTTTAAAAGTATCGGCAAGAGCTCTCAAAAGCATTCATAAAAAAGGAATTTCTGCAGTGTTGAAAGAGGCACGTCAGAATGGAATATTAAAGTAAGCCAACAAAATAGGATACCATGGCAAAAAAAGGAAATAGGGTTCAGGTGATCCTGGAATGTACAGAGCACAAGGAGTCCGGTATGCCCGGAACTTCCAGGTACATTACTACCAAAAACAAAAAGAACACTCCAGACCGTTTGGAGATCAAGAAATTCAATCCCATTCTGAAAAGAATGACAGTTCATAAAGAGATAAAGTAAGAAGACATGGCAAAGAAGACCGTAGCAACCCTTCAGGGGAGATCAAAGAGATTGACCAAAGCGATTAAAATGATAAAATCGCCTAAAAGTGGCGCTTATACTTTCGTGGAGTCTGTCATGCCTCCGGAGATGGTAAACGAGTGGCTTTCTAAAAAATAATAAGCCCCGCTAAACGAATTCAGCCGCTCTCTCAGGATAGCGGCTTTTTTATTTATTATATTTGGTTCCGCCAAGGAACTCCCATCCCATGAGTATTTTTAAAAAGATATTTTCTACCGAGAAAAAGCAAACCCTGGACAAGGGGCTGGAAAAATCTAAAAACAGTTTTTTTTCCAAATTGGGGAAAGCCGTTGCCGGTAAATCCAAGGTTGATGACGAGGTGCTCGACAACCTGGAAGAGGTATTGGTCACTTCTGATGTAGGTGTTAATACTACCCTGAAAATCATTGAACGCATTGAAAACCGGGTTGCGGCGGATAAATACCTGGGGACCGATGAGCTCAACCTTATCCTCAGGGAAGAAATAGCCGGCCTGCTATCAGAAACACATACAGGAGAAGCTGCCGACTTTGAACTACCTACAGACAAAAAGCCCTATGTAATTATGGTGGTAGGGGTTAATGGAGTGGGGAAAACAACGACCATTGGTAAATTAGCACATCAATTCAAGAAAAAAGGTCATTCAGTTATTCTGGGCGCAGCTGATACTTTCAGGGCTGCAGCCATTGATCAGTTACAGGTTTGGGCAGATCGGGTAGAAGTGCCTATCGTGAAACAGAAAATGGGAAGTGACCCGGCCTCTGTGGCTTTTGATACCCTAAGTGCTGCCATTGCCAAAGATGCTGATGTAGTATTGATTGACAC
>JABDQM010000212.1 GCA_013042315.1 Flavobacteriaceae bacterium
GAGTAAAGGATGAGAAACTCTTTGTGTGCGATGGCAGTTTTGGCCTTAAAGTATACGATAAAACCAACGTGCCTGAGATAACACCCCTGGAACATTTTGAAGGTATGACCACCTTCGACGTGATTCCTATGGCAGATCAATTACTGATGATCGGCGATGGGATTCTCTATCAGTACGCCTACACAGAAACCAGCTTGGAATTAATCAGTACCATGGCACTTGATTAACAAAAAATATATCTGCTATTTAATGTTCTGTAAACGGGGGAGATTTTGAATTACAAAAGAAGGAAAAGAAGCAAATCAAATTTTTGCTATACTTTTGTGACTTCAAAAATCAATGAATGGCTAAGAATTTAGTAATTGTAGAATCTCCTGCCAAAGCAAAGACTATCGAGAAATTTTTGGGAAAGGATTTTAAGGTAGAATCGAGTTTTGGACATATTGCGGACCTTCCATCGAAAGAATTAGGAGTTGACGTAGCCAACGATTTTAAACCGAAATACATAGTTGATAAGGACAAAAAGTCCCTTGTAAAAAAATTAAAAGACCTGGCAAAGAAGGCAGACACGATCTGGCTAGCCAGTGATGAAGACCGGGAAGGGGAAGCTATTTCCTGGCATCTGGCCGAAACCCTGGACCTAGATAAAAGCAAAACAAAACGTATCGTCTTCAATTCTATTACGAAGTCGGCCATCCAGAATGCCATAGACAATCCACGCGCAATCAACTACGATCTTGTCAACGCACAACAGGCCAGGAGGGTATTAGACCGACTTGTGGGATACGAACTTTCTCCAGTTCTGTGGAAAAAAATAAAACCGGGCTTATCTGCCGGAAGAGTGCAATCAGTGGCAGTAAGGCTGATCGTTGAGCGCGAACGCGATATTGAAGCCTTTGTTCCTGTAGGGTCGTTTAGGATCAATGCAGAATTCAAAACCCAAAAAGGAGATACAGTCAGTGCTAAGCTCTCCAAGACTTTTGACACCAAAGAAGAGGCCGAAGCCTTTTTGAAAAAGAATCTTCAGGCAGACTTTGAAGTTGCTTCACTCGATAAAAAACCGGCAAAAAAATCCCCCTCTGCACCATTTACAACATCTACCTTACAACAGGAAGCATCGCGAAAGTTATATTTCTCGGTGGGAAGGACAATGCAGGTGGCCCAGCGTTTATATGAGGCCGGACTAATCACTTATATGAGGACAGATAGTGTAAACCTGTCTAAAGAAGCGATTAATGATGCGAAAAAGGCAATTGTCACAAACTACGGGGAGAAGTACAGTAAGGTGCGGAACTACAAAGGGAAGAGCAAGGGCGCACAAGAGGCTCATGAAGCCATAAGGCCCACGGATATGACTTTACAAAATCCCAAGGTAGAACGTGACCAGGCAAAATTATACGAATTGATATGGATGCGGACCCTGGCTTCGCAAATGGCCGACGCACAACTAGAGCGTACCAACGTTAAGATAAGCGCCAACAAACACGATCAGGAATTTTCAGCCAATGGTGAGGTAATCAAATTTGATGGGTTTTTAAAGGTCTATCTGGAAGGCAAGGACGAAGAAGACATTGCCGAAGAGCAGGAGGGAATGCTTCCACAATTGAAGTTGGGTGAGCCTCTACAAAATAATTACATCACTGCAACAGAACGATTCACAAGACCGCCTTATCGCTTTACAGAGGCCTCGCTGGTAAAGAAATTAGAGGAGCTTGGAATAGGAAGACCATCGACCTATGCCCCAACGATATCCACTATCCAAAATAGGGGGTATATCGAAAAAGGAACTGTTGAAGGAAGCGAACGTAAATACAGTCAGCTAGTCTTAGAAAATAATCAGATCACAGAAAAAGGCCTCACGGAAAATGTAGGTTCAGACAAAGGGAAGATGGTGCCTACAGATATAGGATTGATCGTCAACGATTTTCTGGTAGAGAACTTTGCCAAGGTCCTGGATTACAACTTTACAGCAAAAGTTGAAAAGGATTTTGATGAAATCGCCTCTGGGGAAGAAGACTGGCAAAAAGTGATGAAAGACTTTTACAAGGACTTCCATCCCAATGTGATCGATGTGGAGGAAAACGCCGATCGTGCCAGTGGGGAACGCGTGCTGGGAACAGATCCCAAAACGAAGAGACAGGTATCAGTGCGTTTAGGTAGATTTGGCCCAATGGTACAAATTGGCACTGTTGACGATGAAGAAAAGCCTTTATTCGCCAGTTTGTTGCCAGACCAATCGCTCTCTACCATTAGCTATGAAGAAGCCATGGAACTCTTTAAACTTCCGAGGAAGTTAGGAGTTTTTGAGGGCGAAGAAGTGGAGGCGAATGTGGGTCGCTACGGCCCGTACGTGCGCCATGGTAAAAAGTTTGTTTCTCTCGAAAGCGGAGAAAGTGCGATGGATGTGGATCTGGACAGGGCCATTGAACTTATTAAAGCCAAGCAAAAAGCCGATGCACCTATCACGACCTATGAAGGGAAAGACGTAACCAAAGGAAAGGGCAGGTTTGGCCCCTTTATCAAATGGGATGGCATGTTCATTAACGTCAATAAAAAATACGATTTTGATCAACTCTCTGAAGCCGATATAGCTGAGCTCATAGAGGCCAAAAAGAAGAAAGAAGCAGAAAAAGTAGTGCGGGAATGGCCTGAGGAGGGGATCAGAATAGAAAAAGCCCGTTGGGGCCGGCATAATGTGATAAAAGGCAAGACCAAAGCAGAACTGGCCAAGGAGGTGGATGTCACTAAAATGAGTCTGGAAGATGCCAAAAGTCTTCTGGATAAGAAAAAGCCAAAGAAAAAAAGTAAATAACCCCCGCTCTGCTATAAACTTATGGCATTCGATTTTTTAGTTCCCGTTGAAGATAAGGCCCTTGCACATTGCGAGCTGTTGCCTCCACAATCCCTTGGAAAGAACATTTTTAAGCACACACAGAGAGACGGACTTCCGGTACTCGCCAACGCCTCTTTTGCGATCATGGGTGTGAATGAATCCCGTAATGCCTTTGAAAAAAAGCCTGAAAAGCTCGCCATTGTTGAGATCCGAATCCAGTTGTACAAATTGATGATGGGCAATTGGAATGTTAATATCGTTGACCTGGGTAATGTTGAGCAGGGAGAAACCGTAGAGGACACCTATTTTGTGGTTAAGGAAATCACGGCCGGATTGCTGGAAGAAAACGTTATTCCTATAATTATAGGTGCTACCCAGGACATTACGTATCCGACTTACCGCGCGTTTGACGGGATAAAAGATTTAATCAACCTGGTATCTATAGACAGCAGATTCGATTTTGGTGCCGATGAGGAATTGATCTCCTCCTCTTCCTACATGAGTAAGATCATTACCGACAAGCCGAATAATCTATTCAATTTTTCCAATATAGGATATCAGAGTTATTTCAATGCACAGGAAGAGATCGACCTGATGGAAAGGTTATTTTTTGACGCTTATCGTTTGGGTGAGATCTCCTCGGATATCACCCTTGCCGAACCCGTGTTGCGAAACGCCCATTTGGTTAGCTTGGATACCCGGGCCATTAAGGCCAGTGAATTAGGGGGATCTTCTAACTATTCCCCCAATGGTTTTGACGGCCGCGAGATCTGTGCGATCGCTCGTTATGCCGGAATTAGTGAAAACGTCTCTGTTTTCGGAATTTACGAAGGCGAAAATTCACAGCTTTCTTTCCAGCTGATTGCCCAGATGATCTGGTATTTTATGGAGGGATACAATTTCCGGATCAAAGAACGCCCTACGGCTTCCAGCAAAGATTTCACCAAGTTCATTGTCCCAACTGATAACGAGGAACTGGTATTCTTCAAAAGTCTCCTCACCCAAAGGTGGTGGGTAGAAGTTCCTTCATTTGCTTCTCCGCATACTAAATCAAATTCACCTGCGTTATTACCTTGCACTGAGCAGGACTATTTGGACGCTTGCGACCAGATTATTCCTGAGCGGTGGTTTAAGGCCTACAAAAAAGGATTAAACTAAACGTGAATTTTTTTAAAGGAAGGCTAGTAACGTACAATAATTTATTCAAAAAGTAGTTTTAGAGAATAATAATTGACATTACTGCATAAAGTCTAAATCGAAATTTAACCTAAGTATGAAGAAGCTATTGTTGTTATCTATAGCGTTTGTTTTTTTACTCTC
The DNA here is from genome assembly GCA_013042315.1 of Flavobacteriaceae bacterium. Lineage (GTDB taxonomy): Bacteria > Bacteroidota > Bacteroidia > Flavobacteriales > Flavobacteriaceae > Muriicola. Next base: position 4,154 of record JABDQM010000212.1, read on the forward strand.
AAGTTGTGGGTCTAAGACAAAAGGAGAACTAGTGGGTGTACAAGGAAAGAAATGGTACCCTGAAAAACCATATGGAATGGAACTCATACCAAGGGGTGCTTTCATCATGGGAAAAAGCGAGGAAGATATGGCGCAGGTTCTCAACGCTCCAACCAAGACAGTTACAGTGCGATCGTTCTATATGGATGATACCGAAATAACAAACAGTGAATATCGTCAGTTCGTTCAATGGGTCCGCGATTCTATCGTCAGGACCAAATTGGCAATTCTGGCAGATGAACTCGGAATGGGTCCTGAGGACGGAGGTATTGGAGAATATTCTTTTAAGAGTGCCGATACCACCAGAATGTCGACTTATGAAAAGTACATGCTCGATAATTATTCCGGAATGGGAGAAACGGGTTACGAAGGATACGCCTTGAATACCGATGAGGAATTGGTATGGGATACTTCCGATTACCCTGATGAATACTATACTGAGATTATGGACTCTCTGTACATTCCACAGGAAGAATCCTATAATGGTCAACGCATTATTGACGTTACCAAATTGAAATACAAATACACCTGGATGGATATCGAAGCGGCGGCCCGTACAAGGGATACTCGTCGTAAAGAATTTTTGAGGACCGAAGAACTTGAGGTTTATCCTGATACCACGGTCTGGATTCGAGATTTTGAATATTCCTATAATGAGCCTATGCACAATGATTATTTTTGGCATGATGCTTACAGCGATTATCCTGTAGTAGGTGTATCCTGGACTCAGGCGAAAGCTTTTTGTCACTGGAGGACCAAATTCAAGAATGACGATCAGAAATCTCGCGGAAGGCAATTTGTAAACCAGTTTCGTTTGCCTACTGAAGCAGAATGGGAATACGCTGCCCGTGGAGGTATCGAAGGAGGTACCTATCCCTGGGGTGGTCCATATGTAATCAGTGATACTGGTTGTTTTATGGCAAACTTTAAGCCTCAGCGTGGGGATTATGCAGCCGATGCAGCCCTTTATACTGTAGAAGCTAAGTCTTATGAACCCAATGATTTTAACCTCTATAACATGGCGGGAAATGTATCTGAGTGGACCAATAGTAGTTATTTCCCCGGTTCCTATGAATACGCATCAACCATGAACCCGAATGCAGATTCAGGAGATAACGCCAGAAAAGTGATCCGGGGTGGATCCTGGAAAGATGTGGCTTACTTCCTTCAGGTGAGTACGAGAGATTACGAATACAAGGATTCCGCAAGAAGCTATGTCGGTTTCAGAACAGTACAGGATTATATGGGAGAAGAAGATTCAACTCAATAATAAATTACCAATAAAGATTAAACAAAAACCAAATACTTATTTATTAAACTTAATTAAATTTTAGAATTATGGCACAGTCAAAATCAACAAAAAAACTATTTAACATGGCCTATGGCCTCGGAGCGTCGGTAGTAATTATCGGTGCCCTCTTTAAAATCCTTCACTGGGAATTTGGACCGCTGACAGGGGGATTACTTCTCGCAGTAGGTCTTATAACAGAAGCCCTTATTTTCGCTATCAGTGCATTTGAGCCGGTAGATGATGAATTCGATTGGTCTTTGGTATATCCTGAATTAGCCGGAGGAGAGTCTGTCGGGAAACCGGGTTCTGACTCTAAAGAAGCAGAAGGATTACTTTCTAAGAAATTAGATCAGCTTTTAAAAGAAGCGAACATCGATGCAGAATTGATGAATAGCCTGGGTGACAGCATCCGTAATTTTGAAGGTGCTGCTAAAGGAATTGCTCCTTCTGTAGACGCAATGGAAACCACTAAGAAATACTCTGATGAAATGGCACAGGCTGCTTCTCAGATGGAATCTTTGAACAGTTTGTACAAAGTTCAGTTGGAAAGTGCCAGCAGACAAGCTTCTATTAACGAAGAAGTAGTTCAGAATGCAGGTGCTCTTAAAGATCAAATGGAATCTTTAGCCTCTAACCTCTCATCTTTAAATGGTGTATACGGTGGTATGTTATCTGCCATGAGTAAGAACTAATTAGTCGCGAACCAATAACCCAAATCAAGTTACAAATCAAAACTAATTAGAAAAACATGGCATCAGGAAAAGCAACACCGCGTCAGAAGATGATCAACTTAATGTATTTGATCTTTATCGCAATGCTGGCGCTCAATAT
>JABDQM010000379.1 GCA_013042315.1 Flavobacteriaceae bacterium
CTGGAGATAAGTTCATTGGAGAAGGTTAAGCCGGGCATAAGACCTCTTTTCTTCAACCAGAAGATGGAACAAAATGCCCCTGAGAAAAAGATGCCTTCTACAGCTGCGAAAGCAATCAGACGTTCTGCAAAACTCGGAGAATCGATCCATTTAAGGGCCCAGTCGGCTTTTTTCTTAATTGCAGGGAAATTCTCAATGGCCTTAAACAGTATATTTTTTTCCTTTTCGTCCTTTACGTAGGTATCGATCAGTAAAGAATAGGTCTCGGAGTGGATGTTCTCCATCATGATCTGAAATCCGTAGAAAAATTTTGCTTCAGTGTACTGAACTTCGTTGACAAAATTCTCGGCCAGATTCTCATTCACTATCCCGTCAGAGGCGGCAAAAAATGCGAGGATGTGTTTTACAAAGTACTTTTCATCATCATTGAGTTTGTTATTCCAATCGGCCAGATCCTGATGAAGGTCAATTTCCTCAGCAGTCCAAAAACAAGCTTCACATTTCTTATACCACTCCCATAGGTCGTGATGTTTGATTGGAAAGATTACAAAACGATCTTCATTTTCTTCTAAAATAGGCTCTGCGGTCTCTGACATATTTCAATTTTTTTTAATGTTATAATTTGAGTGTAAATGTGCTTCTTGCTGGGATTAACAAAGATTAGAAAATGTTATTAAATTGTAAAGTCGGTTTTGGTCGAAGGGGCTCAAAGTTTTTAACACAGCATGTTGAAATCTAGGCTTAGTAGGTGTGGTTACTGCCTTGAGCCTTACAACACTTTTTGTATAAATATTTTGAGTTTTTATTCAAAGAAAAATAGACTGAGGAGTATTTTATTTTATACTGCTAAGTGTTATTTCTATCCGGATTCAGAATATGATGTGATCGACCTTGAACTGAGAGCTTAATCCATAGATCGCATCCAAATTTCTTTGGGATACTTTGTGTTGAGGATATCGCTTCTGATTAGGTCGTACTAAGTTTCTCAGATACAATCAGAATTGCGCTTTATTAAAACAGAAGATAAAATGAAAGTGAAATAAATTACTATCGATCAGTATTCAGGGCTGTAGTTTCCTCCAGAAGAGGATCCTGAAGATTGTTTTCCACGGCTACTTTTTGGTTGGCAGCTTCTCTTTCTTTGTGCTCAGACATGGCTGCAATAATAAGCACGAACACAAATAATAGAAACAAGAGAACACATTTTCTCATGGTGGTGATTGGTTGATTGAACTATCCTTAAGGCGCTCCAGACAATTAATTACAAGGCAGGTTTAACCTTAGGGACCGGAAAGCTATAGAAAGTATGCGCTATGGAGAAAAATACTCCTTTAACGGTATTAAAAAATCTATGAAATACCTACTTGGTTTGCGCAGACTGATGCTGCCTGCCAATTTCTTCTAATTCCTTGTACCAATTTTCCCCAAATTTGCGGATAAGTGCCTCCCTTACAAATTTATAGATCGGCACCTGCAGGCTCTCACCGAGATCACAGGCAGGGTCGCAGAGTTGCCATTTGTGGTAATTTACGGCCGTAAGATTGGTGTATTCGGTAACTCTCACAGGATAAAGATGACAAGAAACCGGCTTTTTCCATGTAGTTGCTCCCTTCATATATGCTTCTTCCAAACCGCATTTCGCAATTCCTCTATCGTCAAATACGGTATAGGCACACTCCCGGTTTCCAATGAGAGGAGTTTCCCATTCCCCGTCTTCCCCCTTAACATAATGACCGAGTGACTCAATCGCCTCAATCCCCTCCTGCCTTAGAAATGGCTTTACCTCTTCGTAGATGTCTTTGAGGATTATTGTCTCCGAGTCTTCAAGCGGCGCCCCTGCATCACCATCAACGCAACACGCCCCTTTGCAGGCGGTGAGATTACAGACGAAATCTTTCTCGATAATTTCTTCCGAGACCAATGTCTTCCCTAGCTGAAACATATTTTCCTAATTGGGCTCAAATATACCTCAATCGGGCTAAAAATCCCCAAGAATATTTTGCTTAACCTTCTAATTCTCCACAAAATATATAGTACTTTTGCCGCACTTTTAAAGAGGTTAAAATGCATTTAAATTTCAGGGAAATAGCGACAGCTAGTATTATCCTTTTCGCAGTTATTGATATTGTTGGAAGTATTCCCATTATCATCAACCTGCGTAAGAAAGTTGGACACATCCATTCCGAAAAAGCGTCTATCGTTGCCGCATGTATTTTGGTTGCTTTTTTATTTGTCGGGGAAGAGATCCTCAACCTAATTCGCATAGACGTTTACTCGTTTGCTGTAGCAGGAGCCTTTATAATTTTTTTCCTGGCCATTGAAATGATTCTGGGGATAACCCTGTACAGGGATGATGAACCCGAGACGGCCTCAGTTGTGCCCATCGCATTTCCTTTGATAGCAGGTGCCGGTACCATGACGGCTCTGCTCTCTCTGCGAGCCGAATTTTACGTAGAAAATATTATCGTGGCAATTATCGTAAATATCATCTTTGTCTACCTCGTTTTAAAATCGTCCTCAAAAATAGAACGCGTTCTCGGGAAAGGCGGCCTCGGTGTAATTCGCAAGGTCTTCGGGGTGATCCTCCTGGCCATTGCCGTAAAGTTATTTGCGACAAACGTCAATCAATTATTTCAATAATTACGTTAATTCTGAAACTTGAAAGCATCTCAACATGAATAAAATAGTAACCATTATCCTGATCGTATTGGCTCTGGCCCTTATTATTTACAATGTGACCATTGTTGATTTTACGGATCCCTTCGGAGAACAGAGCATTATAGCGGTTATTGGCATCGTCGCCGCCCTTTGTGCTATCATTCTCTTACTTATCTTTCAGGCGTCCAAGAAAATTCAGGAAAAAATAGAAGATTAATAGGTCCTTTTTCTTTTGCGGAAATTTTTGGGATGATTTTCTTAATTTACAAGGATGAAGCGTTTCTTGTTCCCTTTCTTTCTCTGCATTTACTTTAATGGTGTCTCACAACAACTGCAGGGAGATGCCGGAGTATTAACTGATTCTATTCGGGTACAGGGAGCTGCTGATGAATCGTACTCAGAATACCTTCCAAGTAGCTATCGCGACTCCCAAAAAGCTCCTATCATTTTTATTTTCGACCCTGCCGGCAGAGGGAAAGCCGGACTACTGCCGTTTATTGAAGCTGCGGAGGAATACGGATATATTTTAATTTGTTCCAACAATACCAGAAACGGCCCCTATGGGCCAAATTTGGAGATCGCAGATCGCTTGTTTAAAACGGTTTTTACAAAATATACGATCGACCGCAACCGCATTTACACAGCCGGATTTTCAGGTGGATCGAGACTAGCAGGGACCATTGCGGTGTTAAGCGAAGCTGTACAAGGAGTGATCGCATGTGGTGCTGGATTTGCCCAGTATCCCCTGTACTTTCCTAACAAGAACAACAGTTTTTCATATGTAGGAATTGTGGGAGATAAAGACATGAACTTTAGGGAAATGCAAAAAACCGAGGATTGGTTAGTGACTCTAAAGATCCCCAACGAACTCATTATTTTTGAAGGAGAACATCAGTGGCCCCCCTCTGAGGTTATGGTCCGGGCCTTTGATTGGCTGGAAGAAGAGGCTTTCAGAAAAGGGGTAAAAGAGGAAAACAGCCAACTGAGAATCAAAAATTTCCAAGATGTTTTTGCAAGAGCTACTAAGCATGAAAGCGAGGGGCGTTTAGTTGATACATTCCGGGAGATTTCACGGATGATTGAGTATTATCCGGATCTGATCTCCGTTGATAGCCTCGAAAAGCGATTAAAAAAGTTAAAACGCGATAAAGGTTATAGAAAGGAAAAAACCCGATTAGCAAAAGTCGCAATGCTGGAAGATACCCTCAATTATAAAATGAAGGAGCGCTTTGCCCTGGAACTTTCCATGGGAGAAAGTCCGGATGCCTTTCAATGGTGGGAGAAGACGGTAAAGGAACTCAATGAAAAATACGCCTCACACGAGGAGCCGGAGTATCAGTTGATGGCTTATCGACTTCAGCGACATCTATTTGCTATGGCAGGAGAGTCTATGGATTCCTTTTTGCGCGAGAATAAGGTAAAAGAGCAGGAATACGCAGAACA
>JABDQM010000033.1 GCA_013042315.1 Flavobacteriaceae bacterium
TCCTGATCTCGTCTGCTGGGATCGAGATAGATGTAATCGAATTTGGTCTTGGTATTTTTAAGAAACTCTATGCCATCCGCGCAGTGAAAATCCACATTGTTGATGTCTAAGGCTTTGGCATTTTGACTAGCGATTTCATGTAGTTCATGATCTATTTCACAGTAGGTAACATGAGGTACTTCCCGACTAAAAAAATAGGAGTCTACCCCAAAGCCCCCACTGAGGTCTGCGACGCGATTTCCTTTGAGTAATGAAGCTTTATAGGCCGCAGTTTTTTCTGAGGAGGTCTGCTCTAGCTGTACTTTTTCCGGATAGTAAATTCCGGGCGTATTAAACCAGGTGGGTAGTTTTTCTTTGGCCTTTTTCTTCCCGTGGAGTTGTTGCGCAAGTTCCTGTGGAGTGATTTGTGAAAAACGGGGCCTTGAGAGCAATACTGACACGATGTCAGTATTGTAATTATTTTCTATAAAATCCTGTGGCCCAGTTTTTAATATATTTTTATTCAAACTAAAGCTATAAGTCTTGAGTAAGTTTATTTACGATCTTATTATCAGCCAAAAACTCCTTTAAAATTACCTTGATAGCAGTATATCCGGGTACGGCAACGATCATTCCTAACACTCCAAAAAGTAAACCGGCAATTATGATCACAAGGAAGATTTCGAGGGGATGTGACTTTACACTGTTTGAGAAAATAAAGGGTTGGGAAAAGAAATTATCTATAAGCTGACCTATTGCAAATCCGATCAAGACATATCCGGTTTTTGGAAGGATCACCTGGGTAAAATCAGCGCCTAAATTTGAGGTCATGGAAAGGAATACCATAAGCACCATACCAATGATTGGCCCTACGTAAGGGATGATGTTAAACAAGGCACAGAGGAAGGCAATGACGATGGCATTGGGAATCCCTACGATCAACAGAACAATGGTGTAAATTATAAATAGGATCATGATCTGAAAGAGCAACCCCACAAAGTATCGGGATAACAATCCATTGATCTTATTGATAGAATTAGCCATACCTGATTCCTGATCGTTAGGCACAAATGTGAGCAGCCCCCTTTGGAAAAGTGAACTGTCTTTGAGGAAGAAAAAGGAAATAAACAGTACCGAAAACAGACCTATGCTGGCGGCACTAAGGGTGTTTATAAAGGAATTCAGAATGTTTGGGATAAAGCCTATATCGAGGCCGTTTATCACGTTTCTTTCTAGTTTGGTGCCCTTAATCAGGTCGTTTACTTGGTCGGGTGAAGCTCCAAAATAAAGAATGATCTCCTGATAAAGCGTACTGAATTTCATTCTCAGATCCTCTATATTTAACAGGGACAGATTAGCTGCCTGCTCGGCTACAAGGGGAAAAAACAAGGCAATAATTCCCGCCAGTACGGCGACCATTAAAACCATGGTTGTGATGACAGCCAGGGTATTTGGAAACTTTAATCGCTTTCTTAGAAACAAAACCACTGGCCTACCGATCAGCGCTACCACTGCGGCCATTGAAAGGTAGGCCAGAACAGATCTGATTTCGTAGAGGAAGTACATAAGCAGTGCAATACCGGCAAGTATCCCTATCGCCCGTAAAATTCCTTTCGAAATGGTAGTGGAATTCATATGCTAGTTCTTAAAAGCGTATTGTATGATGTTCGCCCCCATCTGTAGGGCCTTTTGCCTGACTTCCGGAGGATCGTTATGAACCTCAGGATCTTCCCAGCCGTCGCCCAGATCACTTTCAAAAGTAAAGAGAAGGATTAATCTGTTTTCATCGAAAATCCCTAATGCCTGGGGTCTTTTACCGTCGTGTTCGTGGATTTTTGGCAGGCCGTTCGGAAATTTGAATTTCTGAGAAAAAATAACGTGCTCAGGGCTTAATTCTTCCAGTTCCTTATCAGGAAATATCTTTTTAAGCTCCTTCCTGATGTAAGGTTCCATCCCGTAGTTATCATCAATATGTAAAAAGCCACCTGCCAGGAGATAGGTTCTGAGGCTCCGGGCTTCTTCATCGCTGAAAAACACATTACCGTGCCCCGTCATGTGAACATAAGGGTATTGAAATAGAAGCGGACTTCCCGGTTCCACGGTTTGTGGCTCAGGGCTGATCCTCGTGCTGATCGTTTGATTGCAATAGCGGATAAGATTGGGCAAGGCCGTAGGATTTGCATACCAATCTCCACCACCCTTGTATTTTAAAACGGCTATGTCCTGTCCCGTTACGGAGGGTAAAGAAATTCCAAATCCAATAATGAATACCAAAACAAATTTTCTCATCCTGCTTGCTCTTTGGCCTGTCAAATGTACGGAATAACTGGCTCAAACTTATAAGAGTTGAACAGCTGACGAAGCCTGAAATCAATTTTATCTACTGTTAAAAACGGCAACAGCGGTGCAGGCGTAGATGGCGGCAGTTTCAGTTCGCAATCTGCTCTCTCCCAAAGAGACTGATAAGAAGCCCTTTTCGTAGGCGAGATCCACCTCTTCTTCTGTAAAGTCGCCTTCCGGCCCTATAAGGATAGTTATGCGTTTGTCCGGGGCAATTCGCCGCTTGAGTTCCATTTTTTCTTCTTCGTGGCAGTGCGCGATAAAGCGTATTCCCTTATGTTCTTTTTCAAGAAATTCCTTCATGCTGATCGCCGGATTTAAAACAGGGAGATAAGCTCGTTTAGACTGTTTCATTGCTCCCTGAATCACCTTTTCTAATCGCTCTACCTTCAGCGTTTTCCTTTCAGATCGTTCACAAATAATGGGAGTGATCTCATTGATGCCGATCTCGGTGGCCTTCTCCAAAAACCATTCAAAACGGTCATTACTTTTTGTCGGCGCAACGGCCATATGCAGATAATGCATTTTAGGATGCCTTTTCTCTGATGAGACTACATTGGCGGTCGCTTTCTTAAGATCGGTATTGTCCAAAGCGGCTGTAAATATCCAGCCTTTGCCGTTGGTGACATGGAAATGATCTCCTTTCTTTTTGCGCAGCAC
>JABDQM010000386.1 GCA_013042315.1 Flavobacteriaceae bacterium
GTGATCATTCACAATGGGATCATCGAAAATTACGAATCTGTAAAAACCGAGTTATCCAAAAGGGGTTATGTATTTGAGTCTGATACAGATACTGAAGTTCTTGTAAATCTTATCGAAGAGGTAAAAAAGAAAGAAAACGTAAAACTCGGTAAAGCCGTACAAATTGCCTTAAATCAGGTCGTTGGAGCATATGCTATCGCGGTATTTGACAAGGCAAAGCCCGATGAGATTGTCGTAGCTAAACTGGGTAGTCCCTTGGCAATTGGGATTGGTGACAATGAATTTTTTATAGCTTCAGATGCCTCTCCTTTTATTGAATACACCAATAATGCTGTATACCTGGAGGACGAAGAAATGGCTATCGTACGTCCCGGGAAGGAAATAAAATTACGGAAGATTAAAGATGACGCTGTAGCTTATCCTATGATACAGGAATTACAGCTCAATCTGGAAGAAATAGAGAAAGGCGGGTACGATCATTTTATGTTAAAAGAGATCTATGAGCAACCGAGAGCCATAAAGGATACTTACAGAGGTAGATTACTAGTAGACCAGGGCCTGATAAAAATGTCAGGAATAGATGATAACCTCGAAAAATTTATGAACGCAAACCGCATTGTTATTGTGGCTTGCGGAACATCCTGGCATGCCGGACTCGTAGCTGAATATATTTTTGAAGATCTGGCCCGGATACCCGTTGAGGTGGAATACGCCTCTGAATTCAGGTACAGAAACCCCGTGATTACCAGTAATGATGTAGTCATCGCAATATCTCAATCCGGAGAAACGGCAGATACTCTGGCTGCTATAAAACTAGCTAAAGAAAATGGCGCCTTTGTTTTTGGCGTCTGTAATGTTGTTGGTTCTTCTATCGCCAGGGAGACCCATGCCGGTGCCTATACGCATGCCGGACCTGAAATTGGTGTGGCATCAACAAAGGCTTTCACCACTCAGATCACCATCCTTACCTTGCTGGCCCTGAAGCTGGCTAAAGAAAAGGGAGTGATCAATGAAACTAAGTATCACGAAATTTTAGTGGAACTGGAAAACATACCTCAGAAGGTAGAAAAGGCGCTTGAAGCTAATCCTTTGGTTGAGATCATAGCCGATGTCTATAAAGATTCAGAAAACTGTTTATATCTGGGTAGGGGATACAATTTCCCGGTCGCCCTGGAAGGTGCCTTGAAACTCAAGGAGATCAGTTACATCCACGCCGAAGGGTATCCCGCTGCAGAGATGAAGCACGGCCCTATCGCCCTTATTGATGAACAGATGCCTGTGATCGTAATCGCGACCAAGAAAGGGCATTATGAAAAAGTTGTGAGTAACATTCAGGAGATAAAAACGCGTAAGGGTAAGATCATCGCCATTGTAACAGAAGGAGATACACAGGTGAGAGAATTGGCCGATCACGTAATTGAAGTGCCCGAAGTTTTGGAAGGGCTTAGTCCGCTCGTCACCACTATCCCCTTGCAATTACTCTCTTACCACATAGCAGTAATGCGAGGTTGTAACGTAGATCAACCGCGAAATTTAGCGAAATCGGTTACTGTGGAGTAATCTGAAAAGAAAATTTTAGCAATGGCAGTTTCTTAAGAAAAGGAGCTGCCATTTTTATTTAAATTGTGTTTTACTTCATTCTTTCTCAGAGGAATAAATCTTGAGGTATTGACAATCTTTTACCCTCTTCAATTGTAAATTAACAATTCTTCCCCTAGCTTTTTTTGATATTAGTATTCCACGGTGTAAAAAAATCGTTAAATTGCTCGCAATAACAAAGACCCAGACGAATGAGAACAGCACTATTATTTTTCTTCCTGCTTGTAGGATATGGAATCAATGCACAAACCACAATCCAGGGAACCGTTAAAGACGATGGCGGTGAACCCATACCAGGAGCCAATATCGTCATCATTGGTACGACAACAGGAGCGGTAGCAGATTTTGACGGTAATTTCAGCCTCACTACTGATGAGACACCTCCCTTTGTGCTAAGGATAACCAGTATTGGTTATACTGAAGTTACCATACAGGTCACTTCCAATAACCAGACCCTGAACATCATCCTTCAGGAATCATCTACACTACTTGACGAGATTGTAGTTTCCGCCTCGAGGACTCCGGAACGACTCTTTGAATCCCCGGTAACAGTGGAACGCTTTGGGTTGAAGGAAATAAAAAACACCGCTGCAGAGTCCTTCTACGGTGGCTTGCAGAATTTAAAGGGAGTTGATATCAATACGAACAGTTTAACCTTTCAGTCTATTAACACGAGAGGGTTTGCCACTTTTGCCAACACCCGTTTCCTACAGTTGGTAGATGGAATGGACAACTCCGCACCCGGACTGAACTTTGTCTTGGGGAACCTGGTGGGGATGTCAGAACTGGAAGTACAGTCGGTTGAAATCCTTCCCGGAGCTTCATCGGCCCTTTATGGAGCAGGTGCCTTTAACGGGATACTCTTTATGAGAAGTAAGAGTCCGTTCGATTTTCAAGGGATCAGTGCTTATTTTAAGACGGGTATCACGTCTCAGGAAGCGGCAGGAGATAATAACTACTACGATTTTGGGATCAGGGCATCACACGCCTTTAGCGATAAACTCGCTGTAAAAGCCAACTTTTCCTTTTTAAAAGGAGAGGACTGGCATGCTAACCGAACAGATGATCTTTCCAATCCCGGAGCCGACAGGACAGATCCGTCGTACAATGGACTTAATGTTTACGGGGACGATTTCACTATACCACTAAATTTTGATGTTTTAGCAGGATTACCTTCCGGTACCTTGGGCTCTGCTAATGTATCCAGGACCGGTTATGATGAAATTGATTTGGTCGATAATTATGGGGCAGAAAGTGTAAAAACAGATTTCTCAGTCCATTACCGACCATTTGCAGACGATTTTGAGATTATCTATAACGGAAGAATAGGAAGAGGAAATACGATTTATCAGGGAGCTAGTAGATATGCTATCCGAGACTTTATTCTTCAACAACACAAGTTGGAATTCAGGAATGACAACTTTTTTCTAAGAGGTTATATCACCTCAGAAAATTCAGGAAACTCCTATGATACCCGCTTTACTGCTCTTAACATCAACAACAGATGGAAAGCAAATGAGCAATGGTTTGAAGAATACGCAACCACTTATATAGGTGCGCGATTAGGAGTAGGCACCGGGGTTTTATTAGATGATGCCACAGCCCATGCTGCAGCCAGGCAAGCAGCTGATACAGGTAGATTTATTCCTGGAACGCCTGAATATCAAAATGCATTTAACCAGGTAACGGCAGACGGTGACCTTCTCACCGGGTCAAAATTTATTGATAATACCAAATTGCGACACATTGATGCTAATTATAATTTCAGCTATCTCACAGGTGATTTTGCAGATGTACAGATTGGTGGTTCATTTCGTGAATACGTCTTGAATTCCAATGGTACAATCTTTACCGATATAGACGGGCCCATTGCATACAATGAATACGGAGCCTACATGCAAGTGCAGAAAAAGATGTTAGAAGAACGATTGAAATTTACAGGTTCTATAAGATATGACAAGAACCAATTCTTCGATGGCTTCTTCTCCCCAAGGATTTCTTTTGCATATACAGCTGGAGAGGACAGGAATCAGAATTTCAGAATTTCGGCTCAGCAAGGATTTAGAAATCCTACCACTCAGGATCTTTTTATTGGATTGGATGCCGGCTTAGCCGTATTGGTGGGCTCAGCACCTGACAACCTTGACAGGGATGTCAGAAGCTTTCCTCTTAGCGCAGCAGGTGAAACCATAACTGGCTCTAGCACCTCTACCGTAGTGGGAAGAGCAGCCTATGAAAATGCTTTCTCAGCTGCTTCTGTTAGTGCTGGAACTCCAACAGCAGTTAATACGCCTGTAGTTAAACCTGAAGAGATTACAGCCTTCGAAGCTGGGTACCGGGCCCAATTTGGAAAAGTTACCATTGATCTTAGCGGATATTACAACCAGTATAAAAACTTTATTTCGAATACAACGGTATTAGTGCCATTGTATGGAACAGCTGGGGACAATGCTTTGTCGCTACTTGCTTTGCAGAATGGTGATTTTAAACCTTATCAAACGTACACTAATTCATTAGCTGATATAAATTCATATGGCGGGACAATTGGCGTAGACGTGAAAGTATTGGGCAATTTTGACCTGGGTGTGAATTATACATATGCCGAAATCGATTTTGACCAGGCGGCTTTTCCTGATTTCAGAACTAATTTTAATACCCCGAACCACAAGGTAAAAGCTTCTTTTGGGAATACTGAATTGTTTGAGAATTTTGGATTTAACGTAAATTACCGTTGGAGTGATACTTATTTCTGGCAGGCCACATTTGCTGATGGACAACTACCGTCATTCACGGTTCTGGATGCTCAGATCAACTACGCGGTTCCGGACATAAAGTCGGTATTTAAACTAGGAGGATCTAACATCCTGGGTCAAGAATATTTCTCTGCTGTAGGAACCGGTGCGGTAGGATCTATTTTCTATGTATCCTGGACCGTAAACCCTTAAAGGGCAGAATAAAGCACATAGAGAAGCACCGGTTTTCCGGTGCTTTTTTTATGCGAAAAAATTGCGGGAAAGCATTCCTATTTACAATGTTATGACATATCTTTGCAGCCGGAAAAAAGACGCCATTACACCTTTGATATGGCCTTTTTGATTTCCTCTAATTGAATAAAAAATTTGAAGAATGGCTAAAGTAACTGGCAAAGTTTCTCAGATCATCGGCCCGGTGATCGACGTAGAGTTCGCATCCGGATCGGATCTTCCAAAAATCTACGATTCTCTTGAAATAAAGAAAAGTGACGGAACACTCCTCGTCCTTGAAGTTCAATCTCATATCGGCGAGAACAGTGTGCGTTCGATCTCAATGGATTCTACCGATGGTTTGAGTAGAGGTGTTGAAGTTGTAGCCACCGGGAAAGCCATTCAAATGCCTGTAGGAGAAGATATCTATGGCCGATTGTTTAATGTGATCGGGGATGCTATCGACGGATTGGGAGACCTTCCCAAAGAAGGAAAGAACGGGC
>JABDQM010000396.1 GCA_013042315.1 Flavobacteriaceae bacterium
AGACACTCCGTCAGTTTCCTTCCGCTAGGATTTTGTCTTTTAAACAAATTCCTGATAGGGTTAAAATAGCTCAGCAGGGTAAAGGGTTCAAAATCAAATCTCATGATAATGGGCTTTTTACTCTTTCCATCAATTTTCAAGCTGTTATTGATCTCAAAATCAATGAAATCAAGTCCCGAAACAACAGCTTCACTTTGGTCCTTATAGATAAAAGTGTTGGCTGAATCAGCCAGATAAAATCTAAAGGCCTTATAGATGCCGGGGTTGAGCTCCGGTGCGCTATTGGTCTTGATAAAAAGTCCGGAATGCGTACCTTTTAGATCTACCAGGTTTCCCTTAGAAAAATCCTTGATCAGGTGCTCATTTCCATTCTCATCTATGGCCGCAAAACGGGTAATATTTAAGATCATCTCTGAAATACCCTTCTCTCTAACCATATCGTTTTGCAAAAGGACATCCTTTGCATTGCGTTCTGAAAGTGCGTAAACATCACGCCAATTGTGAACAAAAGGATTCGTGTGAAACATTGTTGGATAATATGTGTTCGTTTTCATAATAATCAATATTAAAATTTAACAGTACAAAGTTGCGATATCATTGGGAGGGCAAAAACAAGGATATTTTCCAATATCTGTGCTATTTTAACCCTAAGAGGCAATAATAATGTTAATAGATGTTAATATAGCTTATATGAGCTACTTTTAATCTCTAAATACCCTGTGTGCTTAATGAATATTCTATGGAGTTATCTAAAAAGGTCTGCGGTCAGATATCGTCTGATTCTCGATGTTTTTCCTCAATTTTGAAGGAGGGAGGAGAATTTCGATGGATCAAAATCTATTAAAGTCGGTTCGTACCGCATTCACAGCAGAATTCAAGTCGCAACCCCTTGTGGTATGGGCTCCCGGGCGTATCAATATCATAGGGGAGCACACCGACTATAATATGGGGTATGTATTGCCCGCAGCTATAGATCTGGGTATTACATTGGCCATTCAGCGAAGTAAGGAAGATCAATGTACTATTATAGCTCATGATCTGGATGAGAAATACACCTTTCACTTGTTTCAAAAGAATTCTGAAGCCCACAAGGGTTGGCAGGCATATTTCCTGGGCATTCTAGAAGAACTCCGTAAAGCAGCTATAAAAATTGAACCCTTTAACCTTCTTTTTAGCGGAGATATACCAGCAGGAGCCGGGCTTTCTTCTTCTGCGGCCCTTGAGAATGCATTTATTTTTGGTCTCAATTCCCTTTTTGAACTTAGACTCTCACCTATGGAAATGATTCAAATCTCACATTCAGCAGAGCATAACTACGTTGGAGTGCAATGTGGTATCATGGATCAATACATAAGTATGTACGGAAAAGATGATCATGCCATCTTTCTCGATTGCCAATCGTTAAAATCGGAGTTGATCCCCTTGAAAGATGAAAATTTTGAATGGTTACTCTTAAACACTCAAGTAAAACACAGCCTGGCCGACAGCGCTTACAATCAACGGCGAATAAGCTGTGAATCTGTTGCAAAGCAATTAGGGGCCAAATCCCTCAGGGAGGTGAATAGTGAACTCCTATACCAAAACCAAGCGGCTATTCCTCAAGAGGATTTTCAAAAGGCCCTGTATGTAATTCAGGAAAATAACCGGGTCTTATTGGCTGTGCAAGCCATAAAAGAAAAGGATTTCGAAGCGTTGGGCCGACTGATGTACGAGTCGCACGAGGGATTACAACACCAATATGAGGTGAGCTGCGATGAACTCGATTTTCTGGTCGACCTCAGCAGGGAGCAGGAGGGTGTTTTAGGAGCCAGAATGATGGGAGGAGGATTTGGAGGGTGCACATTAAATCTGGTGAAAAAAGTCGCTTGTCTTTCGTTTTTAAATATTGCTAATGGACTATACCAAAAACGTTTTGGAACAGTGCTCTCCTCATTCATCGTAAAACCCGGAGAGGGATGCAGGCTTGTCCCACAAGAACCTAACTGATTGATGAGAAAAACTTAGGAAATAATTTCAAGGGAGTGGTTACTCTTTAGGTTTCCTTTCTTTTGTAAGGCCTGATGATCAATCCCAGTGGTCTGTCATAGGTAAAGTAATTCACCATCCAGTCGACAAAAGCGACTATCTTATTTCTAAAACCTACTAGGGACATAATATGAACAAACATCCAAACCAACCAGGCAAAGGTTCCCTGGAATTTCCAGATCTTCAAATCTACCACAGCCTTCCGCCGTCCTATGGTCGCCATAACCCCTTTGTCTAAGTAACTAAAGGCTTTCATTGGCTTCCCCGCCTCTGATCTGAGTATATTTTTGGCCAGAACTTTTCCATGTTGCTGAGCAACCGGCGCTAACATGGGTAGTCCGTTAGGGTATTCCGGGGTGATATGTGACGCGACATCGCCTATGGCGTAAATATTTTGGGTGCCTGCTACCTGATTGTACTCATTTACTGCTATTCGATTTCCTCCTATAATGGCCTCCGCCGGGATTCCTGCTATGGGCGCTCCTTTTACCCCTGCCGTCCAGATCACGGTATCTGTCCTGAAGGTGCTCTTGTCTGCCAGGGTGATCAAGGATCCGTCGTAATCCTGAACCCTTGAATTAAGGAAAACATTGATGCCCAGCTGATGCAAGTACTCCAGACTCTTCTCTGAAGCTTCCTCAGACATGGACGACAGTAGATCGGGAGCAGCTTCGTACAGATTGATACTCATCATGGACAGATCGAGATCAGGGAAGTCCTTGGGTAAAACATAGCGTTTCATTTCAGCCAGTGCGCCAGCCAACTCAATTCCCGCAGGTCCTCCTCCAACTATTGCGATATTTATGATTTCTTCAAGAGGTTCATCATTTACATTAGCAAGGGCCTTTTCTAAGTTTTGAAAGATAAAACTCCTGAGGTTGAGGGCTTCGGGAATTGATTTTAGGGTGAGTAACTGGTCTTTTTTGGATTCGAAATTAAAGTAGTTATTCTGACTACCGGTTGCAATAACGAGATAGTCATAAGCTATCGTCCCAATGTTTGTTTTTAAGGTGTTTTCTCCGGGTATCACTTCCAGTACTTCGGCCATCCTAAAGGTGATGTTGTCATTGTATCTAAAAATTCTTCTGACAGGATACGCAATGCTTCCCGGTTCAAGCCCCCCGGTAGCCACCTGATACATAAGAGGTTGAAAATTGTGATAATTGTGTTTATCGATCAGGAGCACATTGATCTTTTTTTTCCTCAAGACTTTGGCGAGCTCAATCCCACCAAAGCCAGCCCCTATGATTACTACATTTGATTTCTTTTTCATTGTTTCCACTATTCTTTTCTCTTTTTTAGCATTTTCATCTCCATTTTACGGAAAATTTATCGAAAGTCTACGCCAATTCCTCTGAAAATTGATCCGTCGATCTGAGCCTTCCATTTTTCTATTTCCAATATTATAATTACATTGAGAACACTAATAAGTTACCGCATTCAATGATCAT
The DNA here is from genome assembly GCA_013042315.1 of Flavobacteriaceae bacterium. Taxonomy (GTDB): domain Bacteria; phylum Bacteroidota; class Bacteroidia; order Flavobacteriales; family Flavobacteriaceae; genus Muriicola. The sequence continues at coordinate 3,477 of JABDQM010000396.1, forward strand.
AGGAATTCTGAAGGAACAGGCCGATAAAAGAGTAGCTCTCGTTCCCAAAACACTGAAGAAATTCAACACAGAGCAAATCGAATTCCAAATCGAAAAAGATGCCGGTTCTCTGGCGAGCTATCCGGATAATAAATATGAGAAATACGCTAAGGTCACAGATCGTCAGTCAGTATTACAGCAGGCCGATATCCTCGTAACCATCAATCCCATTCCGGAAGAAGAACTCAAGCTTATTAAAAAAGGAGCGATGTTGGTGGCTATATTCTCACCCTTCAACAATACCGAATACATCGAACATATTAAAGAATTAGGGTTGCAGGCAGCAAGCCTTGACATGATTCCTAGGACTACTATTGCGCAGACCATGGATATCTTATCATCGATGGCATCAATAGCCGGTTATAGGGCTGTTCTTTTGGCTGCAATGGAATCACCCGGGTTTTTTCCTATGATGATCACTGCCGCAGGAAGTATAAAACCTTGTAAGGTACTAGTCTTGGGTGCCGGGGTCGCAGGTTTACAGGCCATTGCTACTGCCCGCAGACTAGGTGCCATAGTAGAAGCATTCGACGTTAGGGCAGCCGCAAAAGAGGAAGTGGAAAGTCTGGGTGCAAAATTTGTTGAAGTACCCGGAGCTATAGACAAACGAGATGCAGGGGGCTATGCGGTTGAGCAAACTCCCGAATTTATGGAAAAGCAGCAAGAAGAAGTGCAAAAGCGGGCAGCATCATCCGATGTGGTGATTACGACGGCACAGATTCTGGGTAAGAAAGCACCTGTACTCCTCACCAGGGAAACGGTTGAAAAGATGAAACCGGGAACCATCGTAGTAGACTTGGCAGCTTCTTCGGGAGGAAATTGTGAACTCAGTGAGATGAATAAAACTGTTCTTCACAAAGGGGTAAAGATCATTGGGAATTCTAACCTTCCTTCTGATATGCCAAAAGATGCCAGTTTTTTTTACAGTAATAATGTAGCTAACTACCTGAAGTTGATTATCAAAGATGGGAATCTGCATCTGGACCTCAGTAATGAAATAATAGATAAAACCATTTTGACTAAAAGCTAAGACCGTTTCAACTATCACGCCTATGGAAAATGTATTACTCTTTCTAGACGATAACCTCTTATTGATCTACCTGCTGATATTCACTGTGATCCTGGGCTTTGAATTGATCTCTAATGTTCCCACTATTCTCCATACACCGCTTATGTCGGGGGCAAATGCCATTAGCGGGGTGGTTATTATCGGAGCGATCCTTCTTATCCGAAATGCAGAGCCAACAGACTACCTTACCCTTTGTCTCGGTGCACTTGGAGTTATCCTGGGCACCATCAATGTAGTGGGAGGTTTTGCCGTTACCAACAGAATGCTCAAGATGTTCAATAAAAAGAAGAAATAAATGCTCATCACTGCCGTAAATCTCTCTTATTTGCTTGGGGCTACCGCTTTTGTAATCGGACTTCGCCAAATGAGTACCCCCGATACTGCGAGAAAAGGAAACCTGTTGGCCACCATCGGGATGGTTGTAGCGATTCTTGCTACCCTCTTTTTACCCATCAGTGGGGCAGATAACAACTACATCTGGATATTTGGCGCTATGACTATTGGGGGCATTATAGGGTATGTTAGTGCAATCAAGATCGAAATGACGGCCATGCCGCAAATGGTTTCCGTATTCAATGGTCTGGGAGGAGCTTGTGCCGTTGTACTGGCTTTTACAGAACTGGTTCAGGCAGCAGGAGGTAGAATAGAAATCTCTATGGCACAACTTCTGATCCTTTTTCTCACCTTGCTGATCGGGGCCGTAGCGTTTACGGGAAGTATGCTGGCCTATGGAAAACTTCAAGGCCTTATTGACGACAGTAAAGTAACCCTCCCAAAGCACAATATCATCAATGCGGTATTACTTGTTATCCTGTTAGTTCTAACCGTTTATGTTATCTCTATGGGTAGTCAGCCCGGTTTGATCTGGATCATAGCTATCTTATTGCTTGCCCTATTGTACGGCTTATCTTTTGTAGCTCCAATTGGCGGAGCCGATATGCCTGTGGTTATTTCCCTGTTAAATGCCTTTACCGGACTATCGGCAGCGGCTGCAGGTCTGATCTATGACAATAACATCATGTTGGTTGGAGGAATATTGGTAGGGTCGGCCGGTATCATCCTGACCATTGTGATGTGCAAGGCGATGAATCGGTCACTTTTTAATGTGCTGATCGGTGGATTTGGAGATAATCACAAAGGAAAAAAAGAAGAAGGAGAAGCCCAATTAGCCAAGGAAATTAGCTGTTCTGACCTCGCTGTGCAATTGTACTATTCTAATTCGGTTTTGGTGGTTCCTGGATACGGCCTCGCAGTAGCCCAGGCCCAAAAAGTAGTAAAGAGAATGGACAATTTGTTGTCTGCTAATGGGGTGGAGGTAAATTACGCCATACATCCCGTGGCCGGACGGATGCCGGGGCATATGAATGTACTGCTTGCTGAAGCCGATGTCCCTTACCCCAAATTACTGGATATGGAAGATGCAAATGAGGCCATGGCAAATACCGATATGGTCATTGTCATAGGGGCCAATGATGTTGTCAATCCCGCAGCTTATGACGATCCTGCCAGTCCGGTCTATGGAATGCCGGTCATCGATGTGTGGGAAGCCAAAAATGTTGTGGTAATGAAACGAAGTATGAGTCCCGGCTACGCGGGGATTCAAAACCAGCTTTTCTTCCACCATAAGACCAAAATGCTATTCGGGGACGCCAAGACCAGCCTGGAAGAGCTTAATGATGAAATAAAAACCCTTGAAGGCTAAGGCAAGTTAACTAATCCTTGCTCCTGCGTTTTAACTCAAAGACGTCAATTCTCCTGTCCCTTAAGTTTCTAACCGCCCCAAATTGGTTGAGTTCCCGCAATAGGTCGATATCCACATCAGCAATAAGAATCATCTCCGTATTCGGTGTTGCTTCTGCTTTGATCCCATTGGTTGGGAAAGAAAAATCGCATGGCGTGAATACCATGGACTGAGCAAATTGAATATCCATATTGTGTACATTAGGCAGATTACCAACACTACCCGCGATGGCCACATAGCATTCATTTTCAATAGCCCTTGCCTGGGCACAGTGTCGCACTCTTGAGAAGCCGTTTTGCGTATCCGTAAGGAAGGGAATAAACAAAATATCCATGCCTTCGTCGGCGAGTAACCGACTCAATTCAGGAAATTCTGAATCATAACAGATCAGAACTCCAATCCTACCACAATCGGTCTCAAAGGTCTTGAGTTCATCACCCCCCTGCATACCCCATACTTTGGCCTCATCAGGGGTTACATGGATCTTCTCATAGCGTTCTGTACTACCGTCCCTACGACATAAATACCCGGCGTTAACCAATTTACCATCTTTCAGCTCAGGCATACTTCCGGTAATAATATTGATGTTGTAAGAAATCGAGAATTCAGAGAATTTCTTGACAATATCCTCGGTGTGTTTGGCGAGTTCGCGAATCGCCTGAGATTCGGGAAGGTGATTGTTCTCAGCCATGAGCGGGGCGTTGAAAAACTCGGGGAATAAGGCAAAATCTGAGCGGTATCCGGCTACGGCATCAATAAAATACTCGGCTTGTTGCAGAAGTTGATCCAGATCCTTGTAAGGTCTCATCTGCCATTGAATAAGGCCCAGTCTGATCGTTTTCTTTTTTGTCGCCGCCTTCTTATTGGGTTTCTCATAGTAAATATTATCCCACTCCATAAGTACCGCGAATTCATTGGAGGCTTCATCTCCTTCGAGATAACCTTTGAGAATCTTTGCCGGGTGGAAATCATTTGAAATTTGAAAGTTGAGGACGGGATCCTGTATTTCCTTTCTCCTTACTTTTTGGATATACTCTTTCGGAGATAGGGTAGCGGAATACTTGTGATAATTAGGCATCCGCCCTCCAAAGGCCACCCCTTTTAAATTTAAGCGTTCACAGAGGTCTTTTCTATAATCATACAATCGTCTTCCAAGGCGAAGACCGCGGAATTCTGGTTTGATAAAAACATCAATGCCATAGAGCATGTCCCCATCGCCTGTATGTGTTGCAAAGGTGTAGTCACCGGTGATCTCCTTATAGGTATGGTCTACATCAAACCGACTGTAATCAACGATGATCGAAAGAGCTGTACCCGCCAATTCTCCATTGATCTTTATGGCCACCTGTCCTTCGGGGAACAGGGCTATCAACTTTTTTATATGGTGTTCCCTCCAGTAGGCGTCGGGCATTGAAGAATAGGCTTCTATCATAGCGTCTTTAAGCTCCTGATAGTCGTCTATACTCAAGTATGTCAGTTCAATATTTTCAATGTCAATCACGATCTTTTCTTTAGGTAATACAAAAGTAGTTTATAAAATGTCATCTCTGTCAAAGCCCTATCCCAGATAGCCCAGGCCGGGATTATTGGAAGGATACAAAACACCTTCTTTTATTTCGAATAAGCCCTGGAAGGGATCATTCAGGAGGTCGAGGTGGCCATCGAGATCTGCGAAATGGATGTTGGGTCTGGAGAGGGCAAAATGAAGTCCGGCTGAAATTCCCAGAGCGCATTCATCCAGGCATCCCACCATAGCTTCCAGTCCGGCCGATTTTGCCACGGAGTTGATATGCATCCCTTCGAGGACTCCTCCTACTTTCATCAGTTTAATATTGATCATATCGATCTGCTCTTTCTGAGCCAACCTAAAGGCATCATCAAGGGTTTTCAGGCTTTCATCGGCCATGACAGGAATACCCACGGCGTGTGTAACTGCTCCTAGCTGGTGATCTCCTTTAGTCTTTGTGGGTTGTTCAAAGATTTGGATACCTACCTTCTCAGTGCCCTTTACAAAAGCAATGGATTGTTCCACAGTATACCCCTGATTTCCATCGAACCTCAAAACGATCCCAGGATATTTCTCCCTCAAGCTGATCATTTTGTCAATATCCTCTTCCAGGTTAATACCTCCTTTTATTTTGAGAATATTAAAGCCCTTAGCTGTAAACTCTTTGGCCAGCCCCATGGTTTCTTGCAGACCCATGATACCAATGGTAATACTCGTAGCAATGGATTTTCGATAACCCCCTAAAAACTGATAAAGCGGCATATCTGCTTTTTTTGACATCAGGTCGAGCAGCGCCATATCAACCATCGCCAACACTGAGGAATTATCCGGACAAAGTTGTTTTAAATCTTCAATGATCCTGTTGTACATCAGGGGAGAATTTCCCTTTAGCAGGGGTAAGACATGCTGCTGAATAGATTCCTCAACCCTCTCTGAGGATTCCCCGGTAACTTCGAGGTCTGGTGCCGCACAGCCATATCCTACCAAGGACGAATCAGTCTCCATTTTCAGGATAAAATTGCTCGTATGTGATACCGTCTCATAGGCAATGGTGTACGGGACGGATAAGGAAAGATCTAGTCTCTCAAAGGAGACCCTAGTAATTTTCATCAATAGCGTTTTTGATAGAGATCATCAAGAGTTGAATTCTTTATAGATTCCACAAAGTTCACCATATGATGGATCATGAGATCCCACATTTTTTTTCCTTTTTCCGCCGAAGCTTTAGTGGCATCGCCCATTACACCGCTCTCTGAGATCTTGTTTGTTCGTACATACCAGTTTACCCCTTGTTCATTGTCAAAATCAAGAAATTTTGATCCGAACTCAAGAGTTTGGTTCACCGCCTTGTCCATTTGTACCATTTCGGGACGGATTGCAAGGGTTGTGCTTGTTTCTATCTCCCCTGCATGAATATCATTAGGAGTATCTATAAGGCTATACAGTGCCACGTCACTGGTTTCGCCTGTATCTACACAAACAAAGATCTTCGCATCCCTGTTGATCATCTGGGCGGCATAATGTAGGGTTGGGGCATTGTCTCCGTGTCCGTTCAGAATAATGATCTTCTTTATACCATTCCGGGCCAGATTCATCCCAATATCATATACAAATCGCGAGAGAGCATCGTTGGTTACACTCAAGGTACCCTTAAAATCTTCATGGTGGTAAGACACTCCGTAGGGAATAGGAGGTAAAACAAAAGGTTTGGGATCACTACAAGCTTCGGCCACCTTGTACGCCATATATTTTGCGTCAAAATAATCAATGTCCA
>JABDQM010000012.1 GCA_013042315.1 Flavobacteriaceae bacterium
GTGATCAATTTTCCTGCCCGGGGTATTGGGCAGACTACATTAGATCGATTGACGGTTGCTGCAAATCACTACAACAGGTCGATTTTTGAAATCATTGAGAACCTGGACAAATTAGAGTTAAAAATCAATTCTGGGACAAAGCGAAAATTGGAAGACTTTGTCAATATGATCAAGAGTTTTCAGATCATGAATGAAGGAGCAGATGCCTTTACACTGGCAGAACATGTAGCCAAAAAATCAGGACTCCTGCTCGAATTTAAAAAGGATGGAACTCCTGAAGGCATTGCCCGGATGGAAAACATAGAAGAATTACTCAATGGAGTAAAGGATTTTGTAGAAGGACAGAAGGAACTAGCTGACGCCACAGGAGATCTCACCGAATTCCTGGAGGATGTGGCACTGGCCACCGACATGGATAAGGATACCACTGACATGGACAGGGTTGTTTTGATGACTATACACTCAGCGAAAGGCCTTGAATTTCCCTATGTGTATATCGTGGGGATGGAAGAAGATCTGTTCCCTTCTGCGATGAGCATGAACACCCGAAGCGAGTTGGAGGAAGAACGAAGGCTCTTTTACGTAGCATTAACAAGAGCTGAAAACCAGGCGTATCTCACCTATACACAGAACCGCTACCGATGGGGGAAGCTCATCGATGCAGAACCGAGTCGGTTTCTTGAGGAAATCGATGAAAAATTCATTGACAACCTCACCCCGGTAGACAATTACCGCTTTAAGCCGCTTATCAATAGCGATATTTTTGGAGAAGTAGACAAAAGTAGACTCAGGCAGAAGAAGCCATCGAACGGCACACCACCTGCTGCAGGCAGACCTACTCAGGACCAACTCAGGAAGTTGAGAAAGATCAGGCCCAATTTAGGAGAACCCACAAGTGGAGGACCAATGGAAATGCCCGACCTGTCTGTAGGCACTCAGGTGAACCACACCCGCTTCGGCAAAGGCAAGGTCATAAAACTCGAGGGGGCAGGAAATGATAAAAAGGCAGAAATCCTTTTTGAAAAGGGAGATGTAAAAAAACTATTGCTTCGCTTCGCAAAGCTCGAAGTATTATCTTAGTATCTATGCAGGCCGAGTTTGTAAAAATATACAATGATAATCCCAATCCCGCCGAGATAAAAAGGGTGGTGCAGGTATTGCAAAAGGGCGGATTGATTATCTATCCTACGGATACGGTATACGGACTCGGATGCGATATCACAAAAACAAAAGCCCTGGAACGGATTGCACGAATAAAAGGAATTAAATTGTCAAAGGCCAATTGGTCTTTTGTCTGTGCAGATCTCAGTAATTTATCCGACTATGTAAGGCAGATTGACACACCCACCTTTAAGATACTGAAACGAGCCCTTCCGGGCCCTTACACCTTTATTTTACCTGGAAATAATCGTCTGCCGAAAGCCTTTAAAAATAAAAAGACGGTAGGGATCAGGGTGCCTGATAATAATATTGCAAGGGCCATCGTAGATGCTCTTGGCAATCCTATTGTCTCCACTTCCATTCGGGATGAGGATGACGTAATTGAGTACACTACAGACCCGGAATTGATCTATGAAAAATGGCAGAATCTGGTAGATCTGGTAATTGACGGAGGCTACGGAGACAATGTTCCTTCTACGGTAATCGACCTTTCTGAAGGTGATCCGCTTCTTATTCGGGAAGGAAAGGGAAGCCTCGACATTCTCCAATAAAAAAACCGCGATACAAAAGGTATCACGGTTTTCTCTTAAAAATTTAAACTCTTATTAGTTGATTTCAGGATCTTTCATCCCTTCTTCAATCATACTGTAGAACTGATCCAGTTTAGGTAATACTACAATTCTTGTTCTTCTGTTCTTTGCGCGATTTGCAGCGGTATCGTTGCTCATCAACGGAACGTAATAACTTCTCGCTGCTGCTGTCATACGGGCAGGATCAACTTCAAAGTCGTTTTGTAAAATCCTGACAATAGAGGTAGCTCTTTTAGCACTCAAGTCCCAGTTATCAAGCAATACTCCACTGCGGTAAGGTACATTGTCTGTATGTCCTTCAACCATAAACTCAAAATCAGGTTTGTTGTTAACCACTTTGGCAACCTTACCAAGAACTTCCTTAGCAGCTGTAGTTACGTTATAGCTACCTGAGCTAAATAACAATTTATCGGAGATGGAAACGAATACAACTCCTTTTTCAACACTGATTTCAATGTCTTCATCATCGAGGTTTCCGAGAACTCCTTTAAGGCTCTGTACCAATGATAGGTTAACTGAATCCCTTCTTGTAATGGCATCCTGTAGTTTGCGGATTGTAAGATCTTTCTCCTGCAGGCTCTCCAGTGATTTTTCGAGGTTTTCAGCACCTTTTGTAGTTAGGGTGGTCAAGTTCCCCATGTTGTTTATCAGCTCCTGATTGTTTGCCTTTAAGAAAGCATTCTGATCTTCCAGGGTTTGTAGTTGTGCCATAGCTGTTGCTTTATCTTCCAAACAGCTATTTAACTTTACGGTAGCAGAGTTGAGCAAATCTTG
>JABDQM010000013.1 GCA_013042315.1 Flavobacteriaceae bacterium
AACGATTCGGTTACCCCACCTAAAGTAGCCAAGGAGTTTCACGAACTGCTTCCCAATTCCGATTTATTCTGGATTGAGAAATGCGGACACGCTCCTATGATGGAACATCCCAACGAATTCAATGAAATTCTGGCCAAATGGCTTGAGGAAAGTAAACTCTAAAACCGGAAAATCATGAAAATAAAGTCGGCCGACTTTGTCATGAGCAATTCCAGTGTTGCCCAATGTCCCTCTGACCCCATTCCCGAATACGCCTTTATAGGGAGGTCTAATGTGGGCAAGAGTTCCCTGATCAACATGCTTACAGAACGTAAATCCCTTGCCAAAACCTCAGGAAGACCCGGCAAGACACAGTTGATCAATCACTTTAAAATAAACAAGAATTGGTTTTTGGTGGATCTGCCCGGATACGGCTATGCCCGGGTATCCAAAAAGGAAAAAAAGACCTTTCAAAAGTATATCACTGAGTATTTTCTAAAACGAACTCAACTTCTCAGTGCATTTGTCCTGATCGACATCCGGCATGAACCTCAACCCATCGACCTCCAATTTATGGCCTGGCTGGGTGAAAATCAGATCCCTTTTTCAATTGTTTTCACCAAGGCAGATAAAATAAAACCCATGGTGATCAAAAGGCAGGTTGACGAATACCTCAATGTTATGACGGCCGACTTGTGGGAAGAAGCGCCCCGGCATTTTGTGACCTCCTCCCTGAGAGCGCAAGGCAGGGATGAAATATTGGAATACATTGATCAAATCAATACCGACTTTCACCAGCATCAGCACAAAGGATAACATTTGCGGAAAATTATGGTTGGCGAATCTATTTAAGCTAATCTTTGCTGAATCTCCCCGATCAATTCTTCCGTTGTCTGCAAATTGTTAATCTCTTTTGTTCTCAAAAATTGCTCCATTTCGTAATCTGTGATTTCGAGCACGATGGGAAAGGTGTATTTGGGCATGAATTTGGAAGAATACTGAGCCAAAAACTCATCTTTATGAAGAAATTCCATAGAAATATTACTCTCCTTTCGGAAGTTTTTCCAGATTGTCTTTTCCCTGAAATTTCCGAAAGTAAGTTCGCATAATCTGCACTGGTAAGTTGCTGGATTAAGCACTTTATGGGCAGCATCGAAAAGCTCATTCATCAATCCTGAATCTGCATTGTAAACAAAAAGTAATTTCTTAACCGGATCTCTAGACACCTGCTTCAGTTTTTATAAATTTATCGCTAAGACTATTTAGGCCTTTAAAGACGAAAGATTTCTGAATTCCTTACGACAAAGATGGCAAAAGAAGCACATAAAGTATCATGAAAAAAATACTACATAAAGCATCTACACGCGGTTTTGCTGATCACGGCTGGCTCCGAAGCCACCATACCTTTAGTTTTGCCAGTTATCACGATCCCTCCCGGATGAATTTTGGCGTACTCAGAGTCTTGAATGATGATGAAGTAGCCGGCGGAATGGGGTTCGGGACACATCCACATCAAAACATGGAGATCATTTCCATCCCCCTGGAAGGGGAACTCGAACACAAAGATAGCATGGGCAATGTAGCCGTTATCAAAGAGGGTGATGTTCAGGTTATGAGTGCGGGTACTGGTGTAAACCATAGCGAGCGCAACAAGAACCGGGATAAAAAAGTGAAGTTTTTACAGATCTGGATACTTCCCAATAAAGTGAATGTGAGCCCCAGATATGATCAAATCACCCTGGACAAGGCTTCCTTAAAAAATACCTTTTTCCAAATCATTTCTCCAAATTCCGAAGATAGCGGAGTGTGGATTCATCAAGACGCCTGGTTTCATTTGGGTGATTTTGACAAAGGTGAAACCGTTAGTCACGATCTGCAAAAGAAGGATAATGGATTGTACGTCTTTCTACTCGAAGGCAAATGCAGGGTTGCCGGAGAGGACTTAAGCCGGCGTGATGGCCTGGGGGTCTGGCAAGTGAGTTCGCTTGAATTTGAAATGACAGAGGCTAGTCAAATTCTTTTGATGGAAATACCGATGACTAATTAAAAGCAGGATATCTCTCTCAGGCCTCTAATTCGAGTTTTTCTGCAAAATAGGCGCAAAAATCTTTCATTGTAGCCGTCATTTTTTCGTCCTGAGTAGCCTTCATAAAGGTGTCAGAAAGCGATAATAAGGTTTGGTGAAAAAAGATTTTCATTTCATCAAGCGGCATGTCCTTAGTCCAGAGATCGATCTTAAGCGACTCCTTGTTTTTACTATCCCAGACAGAAAGCAGCATCGCCTTGGCTTCCTCATTTACAATTCCCCCGTCTTCGGCAGACCAGTTTAATTTTTCGGGAATCCGGTTTTCATCGAGGGTAATCCGCAATTTTATTTCTGAAGACTCTTCTTTTGCCATGATCTTACTTCTGAGGTTTATAATTCGATTCTTTAAAAATAGTTTCTCCCGGTAATGTCCAAAGTTCGGCAACCGGGGTATCCGTCCTATCCATAAATGCTCTTACAATTTGCCATCCCATATATCTGCCCAAACGACCCGGGGATTCATTATCGAGCTCCAGTCTGAATTTGGAAAAGGGCGCAGGATCTAAAAATCGAGGCCCTAATTTGGTATCGGTACTAAAGAGCAATTCGCGTTCAACGAAGTATCGCCAGATTTGCTCCTCATTGGCCCTTGCCCAACTGATTTCATCCTCATCATATCCAATCTTCTGACCATCAGACTGCCAAGAAAGTAGAAGGTCTTTCAGGTAGAGCTCCTTCCCGTAATATTCCATTTGAGCCAAAAAACTCCGATTTACGGGGTAGGGTATTATCTTTTTAGCCAGCGCACTTACGATATCGCTCTCTATGTATTCCTTGTCTAAACCTTTGGCAATATATCGGTCAATGCCGGCATAAAACCTGTGATCCGGTCCGAGATAGTTGTCCAGCCCAATAAGAAGGAGGCTGTCTGTAACGATAATCCGATTTTCGTAATCTACATCGGTGGTAAGTGTAATTAAGGTAGGAACCTGATAGTCGGGAAAATAATGGGTGAGGTGTTTAAAAAGCAGGGTTAATTCATCTTCCTGTTTCTCAAAATCTGAAAAAGCACTGTCGACAGCTTGCCTCAATTCCCTCTGTATGCTGTCTTGCAGTTTTGCGGTCCAGACACTATCTGAATACTGAGGTGGAAAAAAGTAGGGGTATTTCAACTTGATTTGTGGGAGTGATTCCGGGGTGGTCTCAGCAAACTCCTTGTCAAATCTAAGGACTTCCAGTGCCACGGGTTGATCCAGGATTTCCTCGGGAATCTCTTTCTCCTCTTTACAAGCCGATAAGAGTA
>JABDQM010000015.1 GCA_013042315.1 Flavobacteriaceae bacterium
GAGTGTTTTTCAAAAGGTTTAGTCTTTAATATCCTAATCCAGTCTTCTAGACTCTTACCCGTCTTTTCGGGCATGTTTGCGATCATGGTTTGTAGTGCGGAATCCATGGGAATCAAGTTTTTAGTTAGGCGATTTACATTTAAAATTAGGTTTTTTTAAATAAAGTGGGGAGTTGGTGTTTCATGAGGCTTGTCAGCAATAAAAATAGGGACACGGCAGATTGCTCTAACCGTGTCCCATGGGGTAACCAAACTAACTCAAACCAACTATAAAACTCTAAAGTAAGGCCCCCCTTTCACTTTGATATTTTTATGAGCTTTGATAAAGCTGAGATCATAGCCGCTGAAAGCATTCAAATAATTCTCTATTGTTGTACCATAGGCATCTTTGGTTACGGTTTTGCCATGGGTGTAGAGGTATTTTTTTACGTTCCCCGGTCCGGCCAGATGTGCTGCAGCCAGCAAGCCAGATTCTGTTATTATTATGCCTTTTATTATCTCTCCGGAAAATTCTTTTATTTCTCTTCTCAGCACCCATTTGTTTCTTGCCAGGTTGGCAGCAAAGACAAGCTCCTGTAATACGGCAGAATGAAGAAATTGAAGAGTGTCTTTAACACCTAAAAGTGCAAGGGTCCCTGAACCAAACTGATATTTGCCGATATACCCCAGGGTATTTATACTCTTGTAATTGCCTCTAGACTCTTTAAAGGCTAACGCTTCCTTATATGCTGTATATTTTCTACCGAGAATCATAGGATTAGTGTTTTTGTAATTTATTTTTCGAGCTTTTTTGTTGAGATTCACAGGGCCTGAGATCTCGATAAACTCACATACTTGCAAAGAGGCAGGAGTACCAGCAAAATGTCTTAGCTGTTCCACTTCAACTTCAGGTTTCAAACTGAAACCATATCCCAGAAGGATCATAAGTATAACTGTGCCTATTGATATTGCTTTTCTCATGGTTGTAATATCCAGGATAAGAAGATGACTATAACCCCAATAATGCTCAGTATCAGGAGAATTTTCTCAAAGGTCTTTTTCATGGTAATATCGTCGTAGTGTTCTACTTGCATCGTCTTAAATAATTTTGTCGCTGATTAATTGCTTAACTGAACTTGTTGTCGATTCTCTTAGATCGCTACAAAACGGAGCACCGATAAATAATGTTTCTTCTTCACGAGAATTGATCTTTTTAACCAGCATTGTTTTTCTCTTCTTTGATCCCCAGAATTCTGTCCTCCAATTTTCAATTTTCATTTTCTGATCTGTTTTTAAAATAGGTTCAGGGTGCTAAGCAATCCAACCGGACTTTTAGAATTAATTAATGGGTTCAGATATTTTTTGAGATTTCGCTTAAATCTGTGGAATGGCAAATGCCAGTTTTTCCCGGTTTTTTTTATTCTTTTTTGCGATTTTTTTTCCTCTAGGATTGTAGGTACAATCAAAATAAGGGCGAGCAAGAAGGCTAGAATACTTATGATAAAGAAAATTTGAGCCAGGTTAGGATAATCCATTGTGAATTGATTTAAAGTTTAGATTTCAGTTCTTTTTCGAAATCGGTCAAATATATACGCGGGATCGCTCAGGGAAAGAGATAGGAGAGTGAGGTAATAGAATATCGACAAAAAGCACTATATCTTCGATGAAATACACCAAAAGGAGAAAATTCCTACAAAGAAGTATTTTTAAAAGAGATGAATTTGAGATTGTTTTTCTAATTCCGCAGAAAGGAATAGAGTGTATTGAGCAGGTCTTCTTTGTCGAATGGCTTTGAGAGTACTGTATTCATGCCTGCCTCTTTGTAAGCTTTGAGGTGGTCCTCATAGGCAAATGCTGTAATCCCTACAATTGGTATTTGTTTTACTTTCTTAAAGGGAAACTCTCGAATGATCCGGGTAAGCTGATCTCCTCTGGTATTAGGCAGGTTGATGTCCATCAGGATTAAGTCGTAGGGATTCTGGATGACTTGTTCCAGGACGAGGGCACCATCGCTTAGTACATCCAGATAGAACTTCCCGGTGTCCATCAGTATTTTAAAAAGTACCGTTAGTACTCTTTCATCATCCTCAACTAGTAAAATCCTGTACTTCTTGCCCGATCGCCCTATTTTTAGTGATGTGGCCACCGTATTTATTTCCTGGGAATGCTTGAAACTCGATTCCATTGGAATTTTGACATCGAGGTTAAAAGAAAAAACTGAGCTTTTTTCCGGTATTGATTCCAGAGATATAGTACTTCCCATCAATGACAACAAACCCTTAACCAAAGACAGTCCTAGTCCGGTCCCCTGTTCGTTTCCGGGGGAAGTAAGCTGTGAAAAAGTTTCGAAAATCAGCTCGCGTTTGTCTTCGGGAATACCCCTGCCGGTATCAGCGATTGAAAAACGAAGATTAGCCTTGCCGGCGTATTGCTGGTTAAAACCAACCTCCAGAGATACCGCTCCTTCATCGGTGTATTTAATTGCATTATCCAGAAGGTTGGTAAGAACTTGAAACAGGCGCTTTCTATCACTTTCAATCCATTCAGGCACGCGTTCATCCTTAGTAAAATTAAACTCTAAACCTTTTGCCAATGCTTTGGTTTTATAGGTAAACGAAAGCAATTCAAGCATTTTGCTAAGATCAAAAACAGCAGCTTTAATTTCGAGTTTTCCCGATGCGATCATACTCAGACTAAGCGTGTCTTCCAGCATTAGTTTTAAATGCAGTTGGGAGTCGCGCAGCACCTCTACCATCTGTTTTTGGCCCGAGGTAAGTTCAGAATCCCCCAAGAGCTGGGTAATGGCCATACTGCTCATCAAGGGATTGCGTAATTCGTGGCTGAAATTTTGAATAAACCGGTTTTTAAAGCGTTCGCGTTCTTCCAATTCCGCATTTTTTATGAGAATTAGTTCTTCATTGATAATCGATTCGTTTCGCGCTTGTGCTACTTCCTGATAGCTGTTGTAATGTGTCGTTAAATCCTGAATAAGCACAAAAATTCCCTCTTCAATTTGAGTTACACTTATATCAGTGATCAGTTCTTTATTTCCAAATTCGAGGTGGATACAATAAAAATGTTGTTCCTCTTTTGAAGAGATCTCCAAGTTTAAAAGACCTTCAAAAAATGGGTGTAGCTCAGTCAGGAGATCTCCTTTTTTAACCGGGAGGAAGGATGAATTGCTTTGCTGTACTATCCCTTCAGCATCGAGGACTAAGAGCTGAAAGTTAGCATTAAAGTAGTCGTTTTGAAACTGATCAAGTCTCATGGTTCAATAGGGTTGCAAGGGAAAGAAATGCGGCTTCAACAGTGTCTCCTGTTTTGGCACTGGTAAGATAGTCATAAGTTACTGAGTGTTTTTCCAATATGTTTCCAACTTCCTCTTCCTGTATAAGGTCTTTTTTATTGCCGATAACGAGCAGGGGACGCTTGGGAACTTTTTTGCTCACGATCTGCAGATCTCTGTTCATGTGTTGGAAAGTAGAGGGTCTGCTGATATCAAAGACAAAGATGACACCATGAGTCCCCAATAGGTAGGCATCTCTGATCTGTTCCAGGGTGTCTGTCCCTTCCAGATCCCACAATATCATTGAGATGCTTTCATCCTTGGATAGTTCAACCACCTTTTTAGTGATGTGGACGCCTATGGTTACTTTGTACTGATCGGAAAACTGGTCGGAGACAAATCTGCGGATGAGGGAGGTTTTGCCCACGCCGAAATGTCCCAGGATGACTACTTTTTTAGATTTTTGCATTGCCGAAGCTCGCTTCCAATTCCTTTTCTAAAAGATCTTTATCTATGGTACGGACAGACTTTCCTTCCTTTTTCTGATCCTTAGTATGAAAAACAAGATCGAGGTTCATGGCCATAAAATTGTAGTAGAAATTAAAGATGATGTCCTGGAGTTTATTTTTGGAAGTGAGATGGTATTCTCCGGAGATCACAACGGCTACGTAATGGGTGACAAAGCTCTGCAGGTGAATGTTGTACAGTTCGTACTGTATGAGCTCGAGGTTCTGATTCTTTTTCTGAAAGGCATCTTCCACAAAACTCTTAATTGCGGTGAGCATTCCGGAGATCATTTCTTCATCTATGGAATTGGTGACTGAATAACTTGCTTTTAAGATTCCGGAATCGCGCTCAATAAGTAAGACCTGTTCTATAGTAGCCGAAGAAAGTTCGCGCATCAGCAGTTGTTCTTCGGTAGGCCCGCCGAACCAGGATCGGAATTTTCTTTTGATGCGTTTGATAAAGCCGAGCTGATTGTCAATTTTCTCGGATAGTATTTTAATTTCCTGAGCCACGTACTTCTTCACCATTTTACCTAAAACGGGGTAGAGGGCGTCCACCACCTCATCCTTGTGGTTCTTGATTTCTTTTTTGAGGGTAGCGGTGATGGTAGGACCCAGAGTGTCGGGAATACTTTTTGTAAAGGTGTCGATCTTCTCATCTACCAAAGGGTTAACCCTTGCAGCCAGTTCTTTTTGGTCATTGATGATAAGCTCAACTAATTCTATCCTTTTAGCGATATCCTGAACTGCTCCCCGATCATCGGGAAACAGGATATCCTTAAGGATCTCCAATTTGGCTTGCTCATCCATGTTTGTGACCATGCGGGAGATTTATTTCTTTTGAATCTTTTCTCCCAACTCAATGAGCAAATTTCCCAATTCCTTTTTCTGGATTTGGTCCTTTTCTACATCTTCGAAGCGCGACTCTAATTTGTCTTCGAGTTCCGTTATTCTAATGTTGATATCCGTAGAAACATCGTCAATGGACATCCGCAGATCTGTCCTCACGGCTTCAATCAGGTCTTCCAGTTGTTTCTTTTTGCCCAGGATATCCTTTTTCAGAAGTTCGAATTCGGATTCATAGGCCTGGATGTTTTCCCCGAAGATGAGGTTTTTTATCAGCTCTAATTTAGAGGCGGTTTCCAAATCCTTCTTTTTGTTATCGCCCAGGGTAGAAAATTCCTCGTTGGTCATATGGGTAGTGTTTTTGTATATCTAACCGGCAATCAAGCAGATGAAAAGTTCAATAAACCGAAAGAGCCTCAAATATAAAAAAAATAACGAGGACCTTGAGGGTGTTAAGGGCAATTGCTAAATTTAGGGGACAAAACGAATATCTGGACCTATGGTAAAAGGCTTATTGATTATGTTGGTGGTTTTTCTCGTCATTGGAATCATAGGCTGGGTGATGCAGATGTTCAGTAAAGTTTCGGAGGAAAAAAAGAAGAAATACAGAAAAAATCTACTGATTTTCTACGGTTTCTTCTTGATCATACAGGGTTCTGTTACTTTCTATGAAAGCGATGAATTTGATTTCCTCGCAATCCTTCAGTTGCTTATGGGAATAATCATAATAGGTGCAGTAACTCTGGGGAAGCATGAACAAAACTTTAACCTTAAGAGCTAAACTTTTTATTCGTCAAGACTGAACAATTCCTCAACACTACATTTAAAGATCCTGGCTAATTTTAGTCCCAATTCAAGGGAAGGAAAGTATTTATTGTTTTCAATGGCATTGATGGTTTGTCTGGAAACCCCAAGACGCTGTGCAACATCTTCCTGTGTCATCCCATGAGTAACCCTTTGAATTTTGATGGTGTTTTTCATGTTTACGATTTATAGTGTTTGCGAAGAGAAAAACGCAGCTTCAGGTTAAAGAAGAGAATGATCGTAAACAGGTTAAAGATCAAGACATTAAAATATACGATGTCGTAGATCAACAATGTGGCTAGGATCACGACGGTATAATTCACGTAGAGGGACCAGATCAGGGAATCTAGTCGGATTTTGCTGATGAGTTCATCTTCGATCTTTTCCCTACTGAAACTGTGAACGATTCCGGAAATGATAATAAGCACCGTAAAGAGTTCGTCCAGAATGCTGTTCTTCATCCATCCGTTACTGCCATCAAACCAGCTACTTGTACCAAAGAGGTCGGGTACGCTTACCACTAATGCTTCATCAAAGCCGTCTGTGGTCCACAGGTAAAACCCTATGATCAGAGCGAGGTAAAAGACCCAGCCGGACAGGACTTTAAACCGATAGGGGAAGAGATAATTTTTCATGATTTCTATATTTATACTTTACAAATGTATAAAAAATATTACATAAAGTATAAAATATTATACATAAAGTAAAAAATAATATACTAATTGGAATTCTTAGCGAAGTATTTAAAGAGTGCATAGGCCGAAACCGCCGCCCAAACCCCTTCAAGAATCACAAAGGGAATGTAGTTAATGAGCAAAGAAGCGGCACAGGCCAGGCTGGCTCCTATTAAATTGAGGAAGATATAGCTGAGGTGATGCTGGCTGAGTTTGCCGGTAATGTTCAGGGCAAATGCCATCAAGATCATAAATACACCCAGAGATCCGGTCCAGTCTGCAAAAGTCATAGTAGAATTCATTTGAGATTAGATTGCTAAAGGTACGGCAATGGAAAGCAACCGCTTTGACTAGCATTACCGAAGTTTCCGGGAATATAATCGTCTCTCAGCAATCATTGTGGATGCTGAATCAAGTAGTCACAATAAGAAGCCATCGAATACGACGTGAACCCATTGAATAGATGTCAAATTCAGGTCGATATTCTTTAGCGTCTTAAGCTAAAATATCCGTTTGCAATTTTTGGTGTATCGTCTTCTGTATATTCAACTTGAAACCAGTAGGTGTCAGAAGGCAGGGCCTTACCGTTCCACGATCCATTCCAAGCTGGCTCATTTTCAGTAAGTACGGTGATCAGAACTCCTAATCGGTTAAAGATATAAACGGTCATATCCGTAATGCCGGGGGCCCGACTTACACTCCAGGTTTCGTTGATGTTATCCCCATTTGGAGTAAAAAATGTAGGATACCCAAGGATGACGAAGGTTGTTGTCAATACCTCGCATCCGCCTTCCAGGTTAATTTCCAATCGATGAGGTCCGGGGAGAATACCTTCAAAGATAGGTGATGACTGTAATGCACCGCCGTCTAAGCTAAAGGAATATATTAAACTTCCACTATTCTTCACTGTCACCTGATAACTACTACCAAACTCAGCTGGGCGGGTAAGGATTTCAAGATCTGATGGCGGAGTTGCAAGAAGAACCTCCACAGTTTTTGTATAAATGCAAGCTGTTCTAAGATCTTCAATCAGGACATCATACCTCCCGATTTGATCCGTCTCAAGGAAGGGTTCATCAGCCGAGCTAATATGTACACCATTGAATAGCCAACTAAAGGAATAATCGTTTTCCGACAGTCCGGTTTCTAGAAATACCACTTGATTTGTAGTATTCGAACAGATATAATATTCAGACTTCAGGCTGATCTCGGGCTGGGTATAAAAAATAAACGGAATCTCTGCTATGGCCGGACAATCGCTTTCTGCTGAGGCGGCTCGGACGAAAAGACGGGTGCTCTGCCCCAGGCTGATGATATTTGGAATCGGATTCAACCCTGATTCGGCATCCTCCTGGGAGGTGTGCCAGGTTAGCTGTAGGTCTGACTGACCCTCGGTCAGTTGTTCGCTAATTGTGTTGAGGTCTATTTCGGCAGTTCCATTGCCTTCTCCACAAGCTAAGACCTCTGGGACGAAATTTAGAATTGGTGAAGCGATGACCTGTATTGAAAATTCTCCTAAGGAATAGGCTGCTGTCTCTGTATCAGTTAGTCGGTAATAAATGGTTTCCGGACCTCCTGTACTGTTATATGTTTCAGAATTAAGGGTATTTTGATTGTTGATTGCATCATCTGATGAAGCAAAGAACAATACTGTGAGGTTTTCTCTCCCATTAAAAATGTCTTCATAACGATCCTGCAGGCTAAAAGTCGCTAAACCATCTGAATCCGAATCACAGGCGGTGAGATCTGGAACCGAAAAGATATCGGGAATCCGATTTACGTAAATTAAAAAACTATCGATTGCGCTGTACCCAGTTGTTGGATTCTCTAATCGACAATAAATCGGTTGTGGATTTGTTGTATTGGAATGTATAGGATCGAGTGGATTGGAACCGCTTGAGGCATCCGCTTCATTTGAGTAGTAGGTTACCTCGAATTCAAAAGGACTAAGTCCGTTGAGAACGTTACCATCGTTCTCTCTCAAATCAAAGATTTCAATTTCATCCCCACTGGGGTCGTCGTTTCTAAAAAGATCCTGCGGTTGTCCAGGTTCAATTACGGGAGTAAAGCAGCTTACTGAAGCGAACCAGCCTTCGTAGGGGTTGGCTACGGACATCATTATGGAGTTAAAAGTAACGGTAAGGCATCCTTGAGGATTCCCTTGAGAAGCCTTTACAAGAGTTCGTTCAAAGCCTAATGCAGTAATGTTATTTATGGTTAGTAAGAGAGGGGCATCAACGGAGTCTCCGTCGTAAACCTTCAGAAAATCACCAGCTTTTATATCGGCAGTAATAAAATCGATTTGTATCCGATCTCCGGCAGTTTCAGGGCAAAAAGTGAGGATGCCATTTTCATTATTTCCGTAGGGAGTAGGACCACCACTGTCGAAAAAGTCAGTACTACAGGTTACAAGAGTAACTTCGAAGCCCGGACTGTTATTTCGGGGGGGCATGTTTACCGTTTCAGCCTGCCCGAAAAGATAGGCAGCGTTGAACACCAATAATAAAAGGCAGCATCTAGAAATCAAACCAATTCAGATATTTGTAAAAAGGACGAGACTTTAGCTTTCAATTTTGTAAGGAGCAAAAGATACATACAAAACCTTATTCTACATCTGGATTGCTGTGAAAAACAAGAATTGTACGCTAAACAGTTAGTGTGGGTACGTAAATCACTGCAAGGCTATCGAATGAGATTGCTTTTCAAATTTTTCCTTGCCGGATGGCAGGATTACCTATCCCTGAAGCGTGCTTCGCTCTGCTTCAGGGGGGGGCGGTAGTAAAACGAAAAAGCTCATTCTTTCGAATGAGCCTTTCTTGCTTTAAGTGGTACCTCCAGGAATCGAACCAGGGACACACGGATTTTCAGTCCGTTGCTCTACCAACTG
>JABDQM010000017.1 GCA_013042315.1 Flavobacteriaceae bacterium
GGATATACATGCAGCCTATGTCACTGCAGAATTGAATCTGAGTGATAAGTGGCTTTTGATCCCGGGTTTCCGTATAGAAGCCTATCAACAGGGAATTGTTTATGATGTGATAAATCCGGTCCCAACAGATCCAGGTTTCAGACAGGCCTACGAGAATATCTACCTGCCTAGTTTAAACGTGAAATACGCCTTAAACGATGACACTAACTTGCGATTTTCGTTTAGTAAAACGGCCTCTTTTCCTGAATTTAAGGAATCTGCCAATTTCGTGTATGAAGGAGTTACACAGCGTGTTGGGGGTAATCCGGATCTACTTGGAAAGCCGGATGGTACAGGTCCAATCTTTTCTGAGATATACAACTATGACCTGAAATACGAATGGTTTCCAAATCGAGGAGAATTGATCTCATTGGCAGCCTTTGCCAAGACTATCAATGACCCTGTGAACAGGGTCGTTGCCACAGATGCCACCGGGAATCAACGTTACTTCAGAACCGGTGAACAAGCACAGGTATACGGGCTTGAGGTAGAGGTCAGAAAGAACATCATCAATGATTCTAATGAGGATGCAGTCTTGTCCATTGGGGCAAATGCGGCCTATACCTATACAGAACAAGATTTGAAAACAGTTTCCACAACAGACGGCTTTACTTTCGGTACTTCTTTCGCCGACAGGACTACAGAAGAACTGGAAGGTGCTTCACCTTTTATCCTGAACGCAGATATCAACTTTAGCCCCGAATTTGAAAACTATAAGCCGGTCGCAACCTTAGCATATTCGTATTTCTCGGATCGCATATACGCAATAGGTAGTGGAAACCTGGGTAACATGGTTGAAAAAGCTGTTCCGACATTAAACTTCGTTTGGACTAATTCATTCGGAGAACACTTTGAAGCCAATCTGAGTGCACAAAATTTACTCGATCCCAATATTTCTCTAATTCGTGAGAATACCGGGGTAGAAGATACCAACCCTCTGGTACAGGGCTTTGTAAAAGACGGTAACGTCATTTTACGAGAGTTTAAAAGAGGGATCAATGTGGGCCTAACTCTTAAATATAAATTCTAATTCTTATTTAAACTTAAAACGATGAAAAACAGATTATTATTCTTAGGTATAGCTGCTTCCCTGCTTATGGCATGTGAAAGTGACGATACTGCCGATATTATTATCAACGATAATAGTGTCGTCAACAATACCACAAATAATACAAGCGGAAATGGAGAGCCCGGTACTTCCACTGTGAACCTAAGTGGTGTTTACACAGAGGATCTCACCCTTGATCCGTCAAACGATTACGTAATTACCGGACCTGTATTAATGGCCTCCGGAACTACTATGACCATTCCTGCCGGGATGACCGTTAGGGCGCAACCCGTAGGTGTTAATGCCTATATCGCCATTCAGCAAGGGGCACAGATCAACGCAGTGGGGACGGCTTCAGAGCCTATCGTGCTTACTTCAAATGCTGCAAGTCCTTCTTCAGGAGACTGGGGCGGACTCGTAATTTGTGGGTTTGCACCGATCAACTCAACCGCAGATGGATCTACAGATACTTCTACCTCAGAAGTAGGCGGACTGTCTTATGGTGGCAATACCCCGGCAGATAACTCAGGGTCTCTTCAATACGTGCGCATAGAATATGCCGGTGGTGCGATTGATGGGAATGCCGAATTAAATGGTCTTTCCTTGTATGCGGTAGGGAATGCTACTGTAGTAGACTACGTTCAGATCTTTGAAGGATCTGATGACGGGATAGAATTCTTTGGAGGCACCGTGAATGCGAGTCATATTGCAATTGTAAATTCCGAGGACGATTCTATTGACTGGACAGAAGGATACATCGGAACACTTACCGATGTATATGTGCAACACGGCGCTTCACATGATAAGGCTTTTGAATGTGATGGCTATAATACCGACTTTAGTAATGAGGCGGGATACTTTTCTGCTCCTAACGTAACCAATGTAACTATCATTGGTGCTGACGATGGCAGCGAAGCTGTACGTTTGCGTGCCGGAACGCAAGGCTTATTTACAAATTTGGTAATGACCGATTTTGATGAAGCCTTTGATCTCGATGGAGATACAGGAGATAATCCAACCGGCCAGGGCGTTATTGATGGGCTGTTAAGTGTTACTGATGTGA
Organism: Flavobacteriaceae bacterium; assembly: GCA_013042315.1. GTDB lineage: Bacteria > Bacteroidota > Bacteroidia > Flavobacteriales > Flavobacteriaceae > Muriicola. The sequence continues at coordinate 2,151 of JABDQM010000017.1, forward strand.
CCTTTAACAACGTTACTACCAACCTTAAGAACGATACCGGCTTTACATTTACCGAGGGTGATTTTATCAGCGGGGTCGGAAATGGAACAGGTACCGATGTGGCTACCTGGGGTGCCAGCTGGACCGTAGGAATCAACTAAGAAAAACTCACTTAATAATCAGGCCCTGCATTGCAGGGCTTTTTTATTTTCTATTCCTTACCGAATAATAATCTGAAGCTAACCTTATGTTTACATACACCTATTTCCTTTGTATTTATAAAGGGTTAAGTCCATGAAAAAATTTATATTCCTGCTTATAAGCATTGTTACTACAAGCTTATTTTCTCAAGTAGAAGGAACCTTGTCGGGAACCATAACAGATCAGGAAGTTTTTAATGAAGGTATTGTTTTCGCGGAGGTACAATTAAAAGGAACCGAACTTAAGTCACAAACCAATTTCAGGGGGAATTTCGAAATTAGAGATATTACCCCCGGTAATTATACTCTTGAAGTGCGATACCTCGGTTATGAAATCTTGGAGATACCCGTAGTAATCAATGAGAACGAAGTAACTCAGATTGCGAGCAGTATGGCTGCCAAGCAGCTGAGTTTTGAAGACCTGTCTCTTTTGGATACTGCAAAAGAAGACAACAATTCTACTACGCCAATGCCTGCTGAAACACCGAAGAAACCATAGTTTTATATAGAAATTCAATAAATAAAAAATCCCGCTTTGTAGCGGGATTTTTTATTTCATTCTATTGATAATTTAATGATCGTTTTTTACAAGTCGGTCTTTACTTTTCACCCCGTTAACACTTGCTACAGTATTATTCTCATACTTGACTTCTTTTATAGTCTCTCCCTGCCAGAATAACCAGGTTCCAGTTCTAAGACCATTATCGTAGGATCCTTGAGCAATTTTATCTCCTTGTTCGTTAAAACTGATCCATTCTCCGTGTAGTTTCCTCTCTAAATTAAAAGTCCCTTTTTGACTAATTTGACCATTATCATGGAAATATACAGCCTCTATCAAACCTGTTTCTTCATTCATACTTAACTCTTTATTCTTTTGTCCGAAAGAATAAGAGGTTAACGCCAGAAGTGCTATAACACACAGTATTTTTTTCATCTTACTATCCTTATATTGTCTTTTGTAAAGTTAATTTATTTTAACTTTAATACAACGTTTTATTTACATTCTCTTTACATCAGGAACGCAAGTATCTGATTATTAGTATAAATACATTAAAGGAAATACATGTTCTTTTAATGTTTATTTAATATTTGAATTACTATTACTTCACACATAAAATTGATCTTTGATTGTAATTAATTACACTCAATTAGTACTTCATTTAAATTATTAGTTTTTGTCGACTATTTTATATGATTACTGATAACTGCCTTTGGCCAAGGCAGTTTTTTTATAAACTTAAGTTAACATTTAGTTAACATCTAAGCCGTTTCTTTGCCTTCGACAAAAACTAATGCATTAATGAAGGCAAGGCTTCTTTTAATTGGCACTCTCACCTGTTTTATATTTTCTTTACATTCCCAGGATTCCAACGCCCCGGCCTTTGGCAAGGGTCTTTTTAATCTAGTTGGAAAGGACAGTTCATGGACCATGAAAATTGGCACACGAATGCAATTCTTGACGATAGCAGAGTGGAATACGCCGGAAGAGGGAGGACTTACCAGTCCGGAGCAGAATTTTCTTATACGTAGAGCCCGTTTAAAGTTTGACGGTTTTGCTTATACTCCTAAACTTAAATATAAGATTGAGTTGGGCCTCTCAAACCGAGACATTTCAGGCGGTAATGCTTTCACGAGGAATACACCGAGATATATTCTTGACGCAGTAGTAATGTGGAATTTTGCCGGAAATTTTGTGTTATGGGCAGGACAAACCAAACTCCCCGGAAATATTGAACGTGTGATCTCATCAGGGAATCTGCAACAAGTAGACCGGTCTCTGGTTAACAGCAGATTCAACATTGATCGCGATGTGGGATTCCAGCTCAGACACCACTTTAATATTTCCGAAAATTTTCTTATCAGAGAAAAAGTTGCGCTTTCACAAGGTGAAGGAAGAAATGTTACTGAAGGTAATGAAGGAGGGCATCAATACACAGGACGATTAGAATTCCTCCCCTTTGGTAAATTTGAAAGCAAGGGCGATTATAGTGGGAGTGACCTTAAGCGAGAAGCTACCCCCAAACTGATGTTCGCAATTAATTACGACATTAATCAGGACGCCGTAAAAACCAGAAGCAACCTTGGTTCCTATATGTTCAATGACACGGGTTTGTACGAGACCACAATCAATACCTTCTTTTTTGACGGCATGTTTAAATACAACGGCTTTTCCTTTATGTGGGAATACGCCAACAGAGACGCTGAAGATCCGATTGCTAAGAATTCCGACGGGACAGAGACCGGTGATGTAGTTTGGGTTGGCGACGGTATCAACCTACAGGGAGGATATCTACTTCCCAGCAACTGGGAGATTTCAGGGAGGTACACCAGTATAGAATTAGATGAAGGAATTACTGGTAGAAGCCCCGAAACGCAGTACACTTTGGGAGTATCCAAGTATATTGTTGGACACAAACTTAAAGTTCAATCAGATTTAAGTTATCTTTCGATTGATAATGGCACTAATGAAGTGATGTTCAGATTACAACTCGACGTGCATTTCTAATGTCAGAAATAACTTTTACATAACACAGCTAACGAGGATACTTCAGATATTTGAAGCCTTCTGTTTAAAATCATATGGAAAATATTTACTTTATAATGATCATTGCTCTTGCGGCACTCGCAGTAGCAGATTTAGTGGTAGGGGTTAGTAACGATGCAGTGAATTTTCTGAATTCGGCAATTGGTTCTAAGGCGATCTCTTTTAGAACTATTATGATTGTTGCCAGTTTAGGGATCGCTTTTGGTGCAATTTTTTCGAGTGGAATGATGGAAGTAGCCAGGAAAGGTATCTTTAATCCCGGGGAATTCTATTTCAATGAGATCATGTTCATATTTATGGCCGTCATGATCACGGACATACTTCTCCTCGATTTTTTCAATACTCTGGGAATGCCAACTTCAACTACAGTTTCCATAGTTTTTGAACTTTTAGGGGCAGCAGTTGCAATGTCCATAATAAAAATCGGTATTGACGGAGGAACGATGAGTGACATCATCACATATATCAACACTTCCAAAGCTTTTGAAATTATTATGGGTATCCTTTTATCCGTAGTAGTTGCCTTCTCGATAGGTGCCTTTGTTCAATGGATCTCTCGGGTGCTTCTTTCCTATGATTTTGAAAGAAAGGCTAAATGGGTAGGATCACTATTTGGTGGTGTAGCACTTTCGGCAATTACCTATTTCATTTTTATGAAAGGTATAAAAGGTACTCCCTTTGCCGGGGAAAGCTATGAGGCTCTTGGCGGAGTCACCATTAGTACTTTTTTAGAAAATCAGGTCTTCTCTATTGTATTGATAAGTCTTGTATTCTGGTCCTTACTGTCATTTCTCCTGACAGTTATCTTTAAGGTGAATATTTACAAACTTATCATTGGGGTCGGGACTTTTGCATTAGCTCTGGCCTTCGCCGGGAATGACCTTGTTAACTTTATCGGAGTGCCCATTGCAGCTTATCAATCGTACGAAGCATGGAGTGCTTCGGGGATTCCAGCAACCGAATTCAGCATGGGTGTATTGTCATCCAAAGTTCCTACGCCTACGGTTTTACTATTTATCTCCGGAATGATTATGGTAGCCACTTTGTGGTTCTCAAAGAAAGCTCGCTATGTTGCAGACACGGAAATTAACCTGGCCAGACAACACGATGCAAAAGAGCGATTTGAACCCAATTATATTTCGAGGTCATTGGTTCGATTTACCATGATGGTATCTAATTATACCACAACTGTAGTACCAAATTCTATTTTGCATAAACTGGATAATCGATTTAAAAAACCGGTAATTCAATTACCCAAAGGCAAAGTTCACGAATTACCTGCCTTTGACATGGTTAGAGCGGCTGTGAACTTAATGGTTGCGGGAATATTGATATCAATCGCTACCTCCTTCAAATTACCCCTATCCACTACCTACGTCACCTTTATGGTGGCCATGGGAACTTCTCTGGCTGATAGAGCTTGGGGAAGTGAAAGTGCAGTATATCGGGTAGCTGGGGTCCTTAATGTAATTGGCGGGTGGTTTCTAACGGCAATCATTGCGTTTATCGCATCGGGAATTATCCTTTCAATTATTAGTTTCGGGAAAGGAACGGCAATAGGAATTTTGTTATTCGTAGCCATCCTCTTACTAGCCAGAAATTACATATCATACAACAAGAAGTCTAAAGCCATCATCGCAGAAGACCAGTTAGTTAAGGCAGAAAGCAGTTCAATTCAAGGAGTAATCTCTGAAAGTTCCAAAAACATTTCCAGCGTCATGAAACGAAGCGGAAAATTATACAGGAATTGCATTGAAGGTCTTGCCAGGCAAGATTTAGATAGATTAAAGAAAAATAAAAATAGCGTCGTTAAGTTGTCGAACGAAATTGATGAACTAAGGGATCACCTTTTCTATTTTATCAAGAACCTCGATGAATCCAATGTAGAAGCCAGTAATTTTTATATTAACATCCTGGGCAATTTAACGGATATCACACAATCTTTAGAATACATTGCCAAGATTACACATAAGCATATTAACAATAACCATAAGAAGTTAAAGTACAATCAAATCAAGGAACTGACAGAAATAAATCATGAACTTGAAAAGCTTTTTATGAATACTAAAGAAGCCTTTGACAAAGGCTCCTACGAAAAAATTGGCATCATCCTCACCAAAAAACAAGACTTGTATAATTTGGTAAAGGAAAAAATTGAGAAACAAATAACCCGAACCCGTTCTGAGGAATCGAGTCCCAAAAATACAACGCTCTATTTTTCTATCTTACTAGAGACTAAAGACCTTATGGAGGCAACGATGGAACTTTTAGAGCTCTATTATGAAAAACACGACAAGTCTATTCCGCCAGCTAGCTTGCCTGCCGAATAAATAAAATCGATCGCCTAATTAAAGGCTAAGTATGCTCAATTTTCTCAATGGGTATATGTTCCTGGTTAGTAGAAGAAAATAAAGTGTCGGAACGGCAATAAAGTAATTCGGATACAGTAATTATATTCTCCAGGAGGTCATGTAAATTGTCGTAATCGTTCACTAAAGAAGAGGCCATATCTGTATCGATCCTATTATCTCTGATTAGTTTATCAATCTTATCATTGTGTTTACTTAGCTTATTTAAAGAATTGAATCGTAATGTCATCAATTTTTTCTCATAAGAAGCTACATTCTTCGGCGGAATAGAAAGGAAAATTCCCCGTAAGACTTGGATCATTAATTTTCTGTAATAATCGTATTCCTTTCTCATATACTCATTGTTCCCCGAGGTATACATTCTGATATTTCGATTAACCTCTCGCGCAGACCGGAGAATTTCAACCATTTTCCTGTTAGCCAGTTTGATTTCCATGACCCTGTTGTTTTGAGCCTTCGATAATTTTAAATTACTCTGTGCATTGGTTGCAAATTGCAAAATAGAACCATAAATTGTTTTTACCTTTTTTAAGTATAGGGCTCGTACATTGGTATGAAGATCTTGGTCCGACTTCCTAACCACCTCTTTTGCTTTAGCCTCTGATATTAAATCCTCTCGGTGGATGTTAAAAGCATGAGTCACTATTTCAAATATCGCATTCTGAAAAAGATATTTGGATTCACTAACCAATGAGGCAATAGCAGTTTCTGGAAATTGAAGCATCTTCTTATCTAAATATTTTGGCTCATCTATCTCTCTTCCCGGAGCTACTTTTTCCGGTACGGCCCATTCTACAATTTTAGCGATCGGCCCAACAAACCAAACTAGAAGAAAGGTATTTGAAACATTAAATACCGTATGGAAAAGTGATATCGCCACGGGTATGGCAGCAGCACTTAAATAAGGTGATTCGCTGCCCAATTGTTCGGTTAGCCAACTAATAAAACTCAAAAAGGGATAGAAAAAGATCAACATCCAGATCACCCCTATCCAATTAAAAATTAAATGTGCCCGGGCGGTCCTTTTTGCCTGAAAATTAGCAACGATTGCGGCCAGATTTGCAGTGATCGTTGTTCCTATGTTCTCGCCCAGGACCATGGCTGCTGCCAGCTCAAATGGGATCCAGCCCTCTGCAGTCATTACTAAGGTTAACGCCATAGTAGCGCTGGAAGACTGTATGATGACGGTTAGAATTGTGCCTAATAACAAAAACAATAAAATAGACCCATATCCCATATCAGTATACCTGTTCAAAAACTGAAGGATCCCGGGATTCTCATTGATGTTGGGCATTGCCTCTTTTAAAAACTGCAAGCCAATAAAAAGGATGGCAAATCCAATGATAAAGCTCCCTAAATTCTTTAGATTTTCTTTTTTGGAAAACATAAAAAGGAAGCCCAAGCCAACAAGGGGCAAGGCAATGGCACTCATACTCACTTTAAAGCCTAGGATGGTGATTAACCAGGCCGTTATGGTTGTACCTATATTTGCTCCCATAATAACACTTATCGCCTCTGTGAGTGTTAAGAGCGATGCGTTAGAGAAACTTACCACCATGAGGGTAGTCGCAGAGGAAGATTGAATTATTGAGGTAATTAAAAAGCCCGTAGATATTCCCAAAAATCGGTTGGAGGTCATCGTTGCGAGAATACCCCGCATTTTATTTCCCGCGAGTAATAATAGGGCATCACTCATTACCTTCATCCCAAAGAGAAAGAGGCCCAGAGCCCCTAATAATTCAAATATTTCGCCTAAACCGTACTCCATATAGATGCCTTGCTTAAATAAGTTGGATCCTGTTCAAAAACAATTTAAAATAAATTATCGAAATTGTACCAAGGGAAATACTATTTAAAAATTATCGCTATGTCTAAATACTACCTGTATATTTTTGCACTCTTTTTTTCTATTGCCAACACAGCACAAGAAATAAGTCCGGAAGAACTGCTAACCAAATCCATCGAATTCCACGACCCATCAAATTCCTGGTCCACATTCTCAGGTACTTTGTTTATTACGATGGAAACGCCCAATAGTAGCGATCGAAAAAGCGAGGTTACCCTTAATTTTCCAGCTGACTATTTTAAGTTGGTGGTGAGAAAAGACAGTACTACAACGGAAGAAGTTATTGATAAAGGATCATGTAGCCTGGTTGTCA
>JABDQM010000022.1 GCA_013042315.1 Flavobacteriaceae bacterium
GTTACACAGGTCTATCATGCCGCTGCTATGATCTCCTTTAACCCCGCAGCCTGGACAGCGTTAAAAAAAACAAATGTTGAAGGCACGGCGAACATTGTAAATCTGTGTTTGGCACATCAGATTGAAAAGCTTTGCTATGTCAGTTCTATTGCTGCTGTGGGCAAAGGAACGCAGCAAGATACGGTGACCGAAGAAAATGATTGGCTGGAATCGGAAACCAGTGTTTATGCTTTATCAAAACATCTTGCGGAAATGGAAGTCTGGAGGGGCTCACAGGAAGGACTCAAGGTCGTTATCGTAAATCCCGGTGTTATTCTCGGTCCCGGAAACTGGAACCAGGGCAGTTTGAAATTCTTTGCAAAAACCGCTAAAGGAATTCGAAGATATTTTCCTGGAGGAACAGGCTTTGTTGCGGTCAAAGATGTGGCCTCGGCTATGTATAGGCTTATGGAATCCGATGTTTACAATGAAAGATTTATCACCATAAGCGAGAACATGAGTTTCAAAGAGTTGCTGATTCAGATCAGTAATTCGTTTGGAATAGCTGCCCCTTCTAAAGAGATTTCCCTTTGGATAATGGAGATTGGCTGGAGGCTCGACTGGTTTAGTCATTACTTTCTGAGAACAAAAAGAAGACTTACTCAGGATACAGTGAATTCTTTAAAAACGCAGCGGATGTATTCTTCGGCAAAAATTGAGAAAACTATTGGTTTTAAATTCTCGGATCTGCAAGAGTGTATTGCATCTTCCTGTGCGTATTACAAAAACAGATACCCTGAGGCATTTAAGTAATTCTATTTCTTTGATGTGGAGTCCTTAATCCTTCGGCTTCTTTTCATCAGACTGTCATTTCTCTTCTGCCTGTTTTCCTCTACTTTTAGTTTTTCTGCTTCCAAACGGGCGGCAACCTCTTTGTAAATCGCCTCATAAACCAAGGGTTGGGAAGCGTAGTACATGTCGCTTTTAACAAATTGCAGACTATCTACCCCATATTGGTTAAAAAGGAAGGTCGATGGATTGTCGAAATATACTTCCAAAACGGCTCTGTTTGTCCCTTTAGCCGAATTGAGGATGGCAAGGTCAAACAAAAGTTGAGTCATTTTTTCCTTAGGGATCAGATCATCAGGTTTTTCAATGAGCTTTTCAGCGCAGGCACTGAGAAAGATTAATCCTACTACAGCGAGAATCTTGATTTTCATGATCGGTCAAATGTTAGTCGCTTTGCTCTCCTTTCTTTGGAAAAAGTTCCATTTTCGTAGGCCAGGTGTCCATTGACAAAGGTATGAGTAACTTTCGATCTGAAAGTTGTTCCTTCAAAAGGTGACCACCCGCATTTGTAATAAAGGTTATCCTTCTTTACCTCCCAGGGATCGTTGGGATTGACCACAGTTAAGTCGGCGTAATATCCCTCCCGCAGAAATCCTCTCTCTTTAATGTCGAAGAGGATTGCAGGGTTATGACACATTTTAGTGACCATGATCTCGGGACTAATCTTTCCTTCAAGCATTTTCTGCATCATTGCAGGCAAGGCATGTTGCACCAGCGGTCCTCCTGAAGGAGCCTTCAGATAGCCCTGATCTTTTTCCTCAAGAGTATGCGGAGCGTGGTCTGTTGCTACCACATCAATGCGGTCATCTAATAAGGCTTCCCACAGTCCCGCCCGGTCTTTCGCTTTCTTTATGGCAGGATTCCATTTAATGTGTGTCCCGTATTTTTCGTAGTCTTCTTCTGAAAACCAAAGATGATGTAGGCATACTTCTGCTGTGATCTTCTTTTCCTGAAGAGGAATGTCATTGGAGAACAGTTCAAGCTCCTTTGCCGTAGATAAGTGAAAAACATGCAGGCGTGCACCGGTTTTCTTAGCAAGTGCAACAGCCTTGGATGAGGAGAGATAACAGGCCTCTTCACTTCTTATTATTGGATGGAATTTGATAGGAATATCCTCTCCAAATTCACTTTTGTACTTAGCGAGGTTCTGCCTTATCGTAGATTCGTCCTCGCAATGTGTTGAAATAACCATTTCGGTATTTCTAAAAATCTGTTCCAATACTTGCTCGTCGTCTACAAGCATGTTCCCCGTGGAAGAACCCAAAAAAAGTTTTACTCCCGAACAGGCGTTTTTATCAAGTTTTTTTAACTCTTCAAGGTTGTCATTCGTTCCTCCAAATAGGAAGGAATAATTGGCATAAGAGGATTGCGAACCCAATTGGAACTTTGCTTCAAGTTGCTCCAGGGTGGTGGTTTGGGGGTTGGTATTGGGCTGTTCCATAAAGGTGGTAATCCCCCCCGCAACAGCGGCCCTGCTTTCAGTAGAAATAGAACCTTTATGGGTTAAGCCGGGTTCCCTGAAGTGGACCTGGTCATCAATGATACCGGGCAAAAGATAACTCCCCTTTACATCGATAGTGAGCGCCCCCCCGGAAGTTATAGACGAGGCAATTTTAGATATTCTCTCACCATCTATCAGTAAATCTGCCTCCCGAGTAACTCCCTCATTGACTAATAAAGCGTTCTTGATTAATATCTTCTTCATACTAAAAACCATTTCTGTTAAATAGGCTGCGTATCCTCATGCTTATCACCCCAAATACCGCTTCCCAAATGATGGAAGAACTCATTTTTGATTTTCCTTTTTCCCTGTCAGTAAAGATAATGGAGACCTCTTCAATTTTGAATTTTTTCAAATACGCCCTGTATTTCATCTCAATCTGGAAGGCGTAGCCTATAAATTTAACCGAATCGAGATCCAGAGCTTCAAGTACTTTACGTCTATAGCAGACAAATCCTGCGGTTGGGTCATGTACACGCATCCCTGTAATGATCTTAACGTAGAAGGAAGCCCCATAAGAAAGAAGGATTCTGTACAAAGGCCAGTTTACGACGTTTACACCCTTTTTGTACCGGGATCCCACAACCACATCAGCCCCGTTGACACAGGCTCTGTACAATCTGGGTAGATCAGTAGGTCTGTGTGAGAAGTCGGCATCCATTTCAAAAATAAAAAGGTATTCCCTCTGCAAAGCCCATTTAAATCCATGAATATAGGCAGTGCCCAAACCGGATTTCTCTATGCGCTCTTCCAGAAATAGTTTTCCTTCGTACTTTTTCTGCAACGTCCTAACCGCATTTCCAGTTCCATCCGGGGAATTGTCATCAACCACCAAAACATGGAAATCTTTCTGAAGTTCGAATACAGCCTCAATTATGGCCTCTATATTCTCAATTTCATTATAGGAAGGAATTATTACTAAACTATCTGCCATCAACTACAGGAAATTGAGCAAAAATAAGCCTTTCAAACGACTGTTTAAGGCTGGATTTAAATTTTTCTTGTCGTATTAAGCAGAGAGATAGATGTGATTATTTGTAATTTTGGGGCGTAGTTGAATTAGAATGAAGCAAAAGTTTCCGGTACTATTTCTGTATTTCCTCCTTGCTATATTTATCCTGAATCTACTTCAGGCAAACTTTACGCAGCTTTTATTTGACGAAGCTTATTACTGGTACTACGCCAAAGATCTCGCGTGGGGATATTTTGACCATCCACCGATGGTAGCCTGGCTCATAGCTCTGGGAAGCGTGTTTTTTGAGGATGAACTTGGAATTCGAGTATTGAGTTGTCTATTGAGTATGGGAACCATGAGCATCATTTGGCTTTTGATTGATCATCCTAAAAAAAGGGAATTCGTTCCCCATTTTTTTGTACTGATACTATCTATGACGCTGGTTCATGCCTATGGCTTTTTAATGTTACCGGATACCCCCTTGCTTTTCTTCACAGCCCTATTCTTTTTAGCGTACAGGTATTTCCTTAAACATCCAGGTTTTCTGGCCGCACTATTTTTAGGAATTGTCATGGCGGCTCTAATGTACAGTAAGTATCACGCCTTCCTCGTCATATTTTTTGTATTGCTTTCCAACCTGCGATTACTCCGAAATCCCTTTGCCTGGCTAGCCGTAGCGGTTTCTCTCTTGTGTTATGGGCCTCATTTTTATTGGTTGTATGAACACGACTTTGTATCGGTTAATTATCACCTATTTGAAAGGCCAAACAGGCCCTACGAGTTTTTTGATTTTACCCTGGGGTATTTTGTAAATTTAATTGCCATTTTTGGCCTTACGTTCTATTGGATCTATCAAGCGCTTTTTAGAAATACAGTGGAAGGGCTCTTCTCTCGTGCCCTCCGATTTGTCGCCTTTGGGGTATTGATTTTCTTTCTCGTATCCAGTTTTCAGCGGAGGGTGCAGACTCAGTGGATCATTGTTATTTGTATCCCGGTAGCTGTTTTGGTTTACGACTATATGTTAAACCACAGCAAGACCCGAAATTGGATTTTCAGGATGGGTTTAATCAATATTTTGATTTTACTTTTTTTAAGAGTAGGATTGGTTTACGAACCACTTTTTCCCGTGGTTTATGAAACCCATGGAAATAAAACATGGACTGAGAAAATAACCTCCCAGGTGGGGGATATTCCCGTGGTTTTCGAAAATTCTTACAGGATGGCACCTATGTTTTCTTTCTATTCGGGAAATATTTCCTTCTCACTAAACAATGTATGGTATCGCGAAAATCAATATTCCATTGACAATACCGAAGAAACTGTGCGAGGGAAAAAAGTTCTTTACGTCTCTAAGTATTTGACGGACGGAGATATTTCTTTTACAATGCCAGACAGTACCCTCTTTCACGGGGTATACAAAGACCCTTTTGTTTCTTATAGAAAGCTGAGAACGGAAATTGTAAATTTCACCGGAAAGGATGCTGAAATTCCAATTATCTTCGATGTGTACAATCCTTACCCCTTTGCCGTTCCAAACGATGAACTTGAATATGGGTTGGCCTTGTTGGATTCGTATAAACAGCTGATTGAAGTGATTCCGATAAAAACAGAACCTTCCGGGGAATATAGCCCACTGATAGCCTCAGAGGCTCATCGTAAATTCCAATTCCTAATGCCCGACCTACCCCTCGAAGAGGTTGCTTTCATCAAAATAGTTATTTCAGAAAACGGATTGCGGTGGGGACTAAATGGGATTAAAACAGCAATAGATTAATGGAACCCATACTAAGGGATAGTAGCAGTACGGATTGGATTACCATCATTATTTTTTCAAGCGGATTTTTTCTGGTGCTTGCAAAAAGTTTGTTCTATGGTCGATTCCTGAACTTCATCATCCTGCCATTCAACAACAAATACATTTTTCTGTACAACAAAAAGGACAAGTTGATGAATTGGTTTCATATTTTTTTTACTGTATTCCTCTTACTTAATTTATCTCTTTTCCTATATATTGGGATTAGCCTGTATGGGCCCGAAGATCTAATTAGATCACCCCTTTTATTTGCGTTGATTACCGGACTATTATTTGTATTTCTATTTGTAAAAATCATTTTGCAGCTTGGCAGCAGCGCCATCTTTAATTCGCAGTCGATCATCTCTGAAATCATTTTTAAAAAAATATCCTATCTCAATTACAGCGGACTTGTGATGTTTCTTGTGAATCTACTATTGTGTTACGTTTTTATCGATTCTAAAACTCTCTATTCTATTGGGATCGCGGTGGTTTTACTGATTTTGACCATAGGTTGGGTAACGATAATTAAAACGCATCTTAAGTTCCTTACTTCCTACTTTTTCTATTTTATTTTGTACCTTTGCGCTCTTGAAATTGCCCCTTTGATCATTATTGTGAATACTCTTAAAGTTTGATGTCTATGAAAGTCAAAACGATTTTGGTATCTCAGCCGGAACCTAAAATGGAAAACTCACCTTACCTCCGTCTCATTGAGAAAGAACAGGTGAGGGTTGACTTCAGGCCATTTATTCACGTTGAAGGAGTGGCTGCCAAAATGGTACGACAGCAAAAAATAGATCTCAAAGAATTTACGGCTATCATCTTGACGAGCAGGAACTCTGTGGATCATTTTTTCAGAATCGCGGAGGAGATGCGATTCAAGGTGCCCGACTCCATGAAATACTTTTGCCAGTCGGAAGCGGTTGCTTTTTATCTCCAAAAATATGTGGTCTACAGGAAGCGAAAAATTTACGTAGGAAAACGGAATTTCATAGACCTTCAGCCTTTGTTTAAGAAGTATAAAGAAGAAAAGTTTTTACTCCCTTCTTCGGATGTCCTTAAGTCGGTTGTCCCCGAAACTCTGAATGAAATGAAACTCAATTGGACGAGAGGGATATTTTATAAAACCGTAATAAGTGATCTTTCCGATCTTCGAAATGTTTATTACGACGTCTTGGTTTTCTTCAGTCCGTCCGGAATAGAATCGCTGTTAAAGAATTTTCCCGACTTTGAACAAAACAATACCAGGATAGCGGTATTTGGTAATTCTACAATTGAAGCGGCTACGGAGGCAGGTCTGCGTATAGATATTAAGGCACCTACGCCCGAAACTCCTTCTATGACTATGGCGCTGCAGAAGTACATCACCAGCGTTAATAAGAAGTAAACACTTTCCGGGTGGGCATAGTATCACCCAAATCCAGATATCGTCTTAAAAACCGTAACGCTGAGGTCCTCCCCTTCGGATTTCCTCGTTGGCATAAGATTCGAATTTCACGAAATTTTCACGGAATGCATTGGATAATTTAAAGGCGGTCTTGTAATAGGCATCGTCGTTGTTCCAGGTTGTGCGCGGACTGAGCACACTAGTGGGAACCCCAGGACACGACCTGGGTTGTGCTACGCCGAAAACCGAATGAATGTGATAAGTATCGTATGAATAAAGACCAAGTGCCCCACTGAGAGCAGCGTGAATCATGGCCCGGGTATATTTGAGCTTCATTCTGGTTCCTACTCCATAAGGTCCTCCGGTCCACCCTGTATTAACAAGCCAGACATTTACTCCGGATTCCTTCATCTTCCTGCTGAGCATTTCAGCGTATTTAGTAGGATGCAGCGGCATAAACGGTGCTCCAAAACAGGCTGAAAAGGAAGGGATAGGTTCTACTACGCCAGCCTCGGTCCCGGCAACTTTAGCCGTGTATCCGGAGATAAAATGATAAGCCGCCTGACTGGGAGTCAGCTTGCTGATGGGAGGTAATACCCCAAAAGCATCAGCTGTTAGAAAGAATATATTTTTAGGATTCTTCCCGATGGAGGGTTCCTGTGTATTATCTATATGGTAAAGCGGATAGCTCACACGGGTATTCTGAGTGATACTCGTATCAGCGAAATCGACATCGCCCTGCTCATTCATGATCACATTTTCGAGAATGGCTCCTTTTTTTATCGCCTTAAAAATACCGGGTTCGTTCTCCTCAGATAAGTTGATCACTTTAGCATAGCAGCCACCTTCAAAATTAAAAATACTGTTCTCCGAGGTCCATCCATGCTCATCGTCCCCTATAAGACGTCTGTCAGGATCAGTAGAAAGGGTGGTTTTTCCAGTTCCTGACAAGCCAAAGAAAATAGCCGTATCACCTTCATCCCCTACATTGGCAGAACAGTGCATTGGCAGGGTATTCTGATACGTAGGTAGCAGGAAATTCAAGGCAGAAAAGATCCCTTTTTTTATCTCTCCTGTGTATCCCGTACCGCCAATCAAGGCAATTTTTCGACTAAAGTTTAAAATGGCAAAATTGTGTTGTCTGGTACCCGCTGTTTCGGCATTTGCCATAAATCCGGGAGCATTCACCACTAACCAATCAGGCTCAAACGATTCCAGTTCGGAATCTGATGGCCTGATAAACATATTATAGGCGAATAAGTTAGACCAGGGATACTCGTTAATCACCCTGATTCCGAGTTGATAATCCTTATCTGCACAAGCAAAACAATCACGTACAAAAACTTCTTTCTCAGATAAGTAGGCGGTCACCTTATCGTAAAGTTCATCAAATTTTTCGGGTTCGAATGGTTTGTTAATCGGACCCCACCAAACTTTATCTTCGGTTATGGCGTCCTTTACAATGAAACGGTCCTGAGGGGATCTTCCGGTAAATTCACCGGTATTCACAGCTAGAGCACCTGAAGAGGCCTCCTTTCCCATTCCTTTTTCAAGAGTAATTCTGTGAAGATCATCGGGATCTAACTGATAGTGAACCCGTTTGCTAAGAATCCCGTAGGATTTTAACGAAATCGTTTGCGTAACTGAGTCAGAAGAGGACATAAAGAGTATGTTTAGTAGCACAAAACTAGAAAATTATTGGAGGTTGTCACAAAAAAAGCGCATCTTTAGTTGAAGTGCTTAAAAACGCGATATCCCAATAAAAGCCAGGCTGCGATCAGAAATGTACCCCCCAGTGGGGTAACAAAGGCGATACTTTTAAAATTTATGGAATTGAGACTGTCTGTGGCTAGGAAATAGATCGAGAAAGAAAAAAGAACAATTCCCAAGATAGCACACCAAAAAATCCATTTTTTGTGTATTTCGGAAATCCTGGTGGTTGATCCCAACCACAACAGGAATAAAGCGTGATACATTTGATAGGTTACACCGGTCTCATAGCTATTTAAAGAAGATTCACTGATGAGTTCTTTTAAACCGTGAGCCCCGAAAGCTCCCAGAATTACTGCAGATATCCCAAATAAAACCCCAAAAAGTAAGATTGTTCTGTTCATAACTTAAAGCCAGCTAATTCTTATAAATGTAACAAATTGATACCTTAGTATTTTTAAGTATTCAAAGGTAAAAAATAAGAATGAGGCGTAATATTTTAATATTCGGAGCTGGGAAATCTACCTCTTATCTCCTCGATTATTTCAAGGAAAAATCGGAAAGTGAATCCTTGCATCTCACCATTGCCGACCTCCATCCTGAGAGGATACCTGTTGCCATTAGGGAGCATTCGTGTTGCACCCCATTAAAACTTGATATTGGGGATCCCAAAGCGAGATCCAATGCAATTGAAAAGGCAGACATTGTTATCTCTATGCTCCCTGCTCGTTTGCATGAAGCCGTGGCATCAGATTGTCTTCTACTCCGCAAAAATTTGGTGACCGCATCCTACGTAAGTAAGGAAATGGCAGCCATGAACGAAAAGGTTAAAAAAGCGGGCTTGATTTTTATGAATGAAATTGGTCTCGATCCCGGCATTGATCATATGAGTGCCATGCAGATCATTGACAATATCAGGGATAAAGGAGGAAAAATGCTTCTCTTCGAGTCTTTTACCGGAGGACTGGTGGCACCTGAAAGCGATAACAATACATGGAATTATAAATTCACCTGGAACCCAAGAAATGTGGTTTTGGCAGGACAGGGTGGTGCGGCAAAATTTATTCAGGAAGGAACTTATAAGTACATCCCCTACCACAAGTTATTCAGGCGGACAGAATTTATGGAGATACCGGGATACGGGACATTTGAAGCCTATGCGAACCGTGATTCCCTCAATTACCGGGAAGCCTATGACCTTCACCACGCCCTCACCCTTTATCGGGGAACGATGAGGCGGGTTGGTTTTTCAAAGGCCTGGAATATGTTCGTACAACTAGGGATGACTGATGACAGTTATCAGATTGAAGGATCAGAGACGATGTCATATCGGGAATTCACCAATCTATTCCTGCCCTACTCTCCCACAGATTCTGTAGAACTTAAGCTGCGTCATTACCTTAAAATTGATCAGGATGACATTATGTGGAAAAAGCTGGTTGAACTCGATATTTTTAATCCCAAGAAAACAGTGGGCCTAAAAAATGCTACCCCGGCACAAATGCTTCAGAAAATACTGGAAGACCAATGGACCTTAAAAGAAGAGGAGAAAGATATGATTGTTATGTACCACAAATTTGGCTATGAACTCAAGGGGAAAAAACATCAAATCGACTCCAACATGGTTGTTATAGGACAAAACAGAACGCATACGGCTATGGCTAAAACAGTTGGGCTTCCGGTTGCTATGGCAACCCTGCTTATCCTCAATGACAAGATAAAGACTCCCGGGGTACAGATCCCTTTACGAAAAGAAGTTTATGAACCTATTCTCAAAGAATTAGAAACCTATGGAGTCATTTTCAAAGAATACGAAGTACCCTATCTGGGATATAATCCGGACTCGGTAGCAGGTTAAAGATTGTAAGGAGAAATAGTATATTTATCGATAATTAAAATAAGAATATGGCGTCTGCTAACGATAAAGTAAAAATAGACGGGATCGATAAAAAAATTTTAAAGTTCTTGATGTCAGATGCGAGGAAGCCCATCCTCGAGATTGCCAGAAACATAGGGATTTCTGGGGCCGCCATACATCAGCGCCTTCGGAAACTGGAAAAATCTGGACTTATTGCAGGTTCTAAATTTGTGATCAACCCAAAAGTGCTTGGATATACCACAATGGCCTATATTGGGATCTTCCTAGACAAGGCGATGAGTAATCCCAGAGCGGTTAAAGCTCTCGAAAAAATCCCTGAGGTTTTGGAGTGTCATTACACCACAGGCAACTGGTCCATTCTTATCAAAGTACTCTGCAAGGACAACGAACACTTAATGTATGTCCTTAATAAGAATATTCAGCAAATAGAAGGGGTTTCACGGACAGAGACCTTTATTTCTCTGGATCAACAGATCGACCGACAAATAACCATATAAAAAAACCCGAGATTTTACCCGGGTTGTGTTTAAGTTCTTCAAGGGTCAATCCCTGCCGCCCAGCACCTGCAACCCCCAATAAACCAGGGTAGCAAGAGATCCTATAGCAGCAACGAGATAGGTTCTGGCGGCCCATTTTAAGGCATCTTCAGATCCTTTGTACTCATCAGCTGTTACCATATTCCTCTTCTTTAACCATGCAAGTGCACGATTGCTTGCATCGTATTCAACAGGAAGAGTGATAAAACTGAAGAGGGTGGCAAGACCCATCATGATCAAACCGGCAATAGCCACGTAATAACCAAAACCTACTCCGGCAGCAGCTCCCAGCATAATTCCACCGAAGACCACCCAAGTAGACATTCCGGAAGTGACACTCACCACCGGCACTAGCCTGGATCGCATCGTGAGCCATTCATAAGCCTGGGCGTGTTGAACAGCATGCCCACATTCGTGGGCTGCTACGGCAGCAGAAGCGGCATTTCTTTGATTGTAAACACTTTCACTGAGGTTTACGGTTTTATTTACGGGGTTGTAGTGATCTGTCAGCATTCCTGCTGTAGACACTACCTTTACATCTCTTATCCCGTGATCTGCCAACATTTTTTCGGCAATTTCGGCCCCACTCATCCCGTTTCTCAGGTGTACCTTGGAGTAGTGCTTAAACTTGCTTTTTAACTTGCTGCTCACCAACCAGCTTACTAGCGCAATGGCTCCCAACAATATATAATAGGTCATCATAATCTTCGCCTTTAGATTTTTAAATTTACAAATAACACAACAAAAACCCCGCCAATTCCGACGGGGTAATTCAAACTGACAAAATGTACTGCTTTAAGCGAGAGCCTCTTGCCACCCGAAGGTTTCAACTATTTCGCTATAGGCTATTTCCCCCTCGATAATATTTAGTCCTTTGTGTAGCGCCTCGTCTTCCTCGCAGGCTTTATACCAACCTTTATTTGCCAAAGCCAGCACGTAAGGCAACGTGACGTTAGTCAATGCCACCGTTGAAGTATAAGGTACGGCCCCTGGCATATTGGCCACTGAATAATGCACTACATCATCTATGATATAGATAGGATCCTCATGGGTTGTAGGCTTTGTGGTCTCTACACATCCCCCCTGATCAACCGCCACATCCACAATAACGGTTCCCGGCCTCATCAATTTTAGCATATCCCTGGTGATCAGATTTGGTGCTTTGGCACCTTTCAACAAAACACCTCCAATGATCAGATCATGAGATTGTATATGCTTTCTGATGTTAAATTCATTGGAGTATTCAGTAACCACATGGCTGGGCATAACATCATTGATATAGCGAAGTCTTTTCATATTTATATCAAGTATGGTTACATGTGCCCCCAAACCGGCTGCCATTTTAGCAGCCTGTGTTCCCACTGTACCGGCTCCTAGGACAAGAACCTTTCCCGGGGCTACTCCGGGTACTCCGCCAAGTAATACTCCCCTGCCCTTTTTAGGTTTTTCCAGGTATTTGGCACCTTGTTGTACAGCCATCCTGCCTGCAACTTCCGACATTGGAGTTAATAAGGGGAGTGATCCATCTGAGTCCTCAACGGTTTCATAGGCTATACAAATTGCCCCGCTGGAAAGCATTGCCCTGGTTAGTGTTTCACTGGAAGCGAAGTGAAAATACGTGAATATGACCTGCCCCTGCTTCACAAGTCCGTATTCCTGTTCTACAGGCTCCTTGACCTTAACGATCATATCACTGCAAGCGTAGATTTCTTCTATGGTATCGAGAATCGATGCCCCTACTGCCTGATAATCCTTATCAAAAAATCCACTTCCTTCGCCGGCAGTGGATTGTACAAAAACCTTGTGGTGGTTCTTTGTCAGTTCGTAAACTCCTGCCGGAGTCATCCCGACCCGACTTTCGTTATTCTTAATTTCCTTAGGTACCCCAATGATCATGTCTTAATTGTTTTGTTTGTTCGTCTCTTCAAATTTGGAATTATAAATCTGCTTTGAGAAAAATAATCGACGAACTGCAGGGGTTGTTCCCAGAAAAACACTAATTTTTTAAATTAACCCCTCCTTAGTAAGGGGTGTTATCTCCAAAATATAATTAATTAGGGCAATAAGGGGTAAAAAGGAGGGGGGGATAAGACTAAACGACAATATTTACAATCTTGCCAGGAACAACGATCACCTTTTTAGGGGTATTACCTCCCAGTTGGGCTTCTGTTTTTTCGTGTCCCAGCACCCTGGCCTCAACTTCTTCCTTGCTCAGGCTAAGCGGCATTGTAAGCGTAAACCGCATTTTCCCGTTAAAGGAAATAGGATATTCTTTTTGATCCTCAACGAGATACTTTTCCTCAAATACCGGATAAGTTGCAACACTAACAGAAGTATCATGTCCTGCCTTAGCCCATAATTCCTCTGAAAGGTGAGGCGCATAAGGGGCAATAAGCACTATTAAAGATTCCAGAATTTGCCTTGAATGGCACTTCTGAGCAGACAGTTCATTGACACAGATCATAAAAGTAGATACTGAGGTATTAAAACTAAAAGCTTCAATATCTTCCGTTACTTTCTTAATGGTCTTGTGCAACGTCTTAAGAGATTCCGGTTTTGGAGCGTCATCTGACAAATAAAATTCACCATTTTCCATAGAGTGGAATAAACGCCATAGCTTTTTAAGAAAAGAGTACACTCCGGTAATTCCGGCAGTGTTCCAAGGTTTGGACTGTTCCAAAGGCCCCAGAAACATTTCATAGAGGCGTAAAGCGTCGGCCCCATACTCCTGGCAGATAGCGTCAGGGTTGACCACATTGTACTTGGATTTCGACATTTTCTCTACTTCCCGTCCCACCAGAAACACCCCATCCTCAGTGACAAATTCTGCCTCCTTAAATTCGGGTCTCCACTTTTTAAATCCTTCAATATCCAGTTCGTCAGAAGCATTGACAAGGGAAACATCTGCGTGCAAGGGGTCTACTTCTTTTCCGGAAGTCAAGTCTCTAGACAAAAAGCGATTAGTTCCTTTCTCTCTATAAACAAATGCACTAGTCCCGAGGATCATCCCCTGGTTGATAAGTTTACGCGCGTATTCACCCTTGACTACCCAGCCCTTATCGAACATAAATTTTTGCCAGAAGCGGGAATACAACAAATGCCCCGTAGCATGCTCAATTCCTCCGATATAGAGGTCCACATCCTGCCAGTAGTTAATGGCCTCTTTGGAAAAAATAGCCTGATCATTTCCCGGGTCCATATACCGATTAAAGTATTGTGAACTCCCCGCCCATCCTGGCATTGTGTTGAGTTCCAGCGGAAAGATCTGCTTGTGGTCTATTCGCTCGTTAGAAACTACTTTTTCCGTTTTCGTACACCATGCCCATTCTGTGGCATTACCTAAAGGAGGTTCACCTGTTTCTGTAGGCAGGTATTTCTCTACCTCAGGTAAGGGCAGCGGTAGTCGGGATTCAGGGATCATATGAGGAATGCCATTGACATAATACACGGGAAAAGGTTCTCCCCAGTATCGCTGTCTGCTAAATACTGCGTCTCGTAATCGATAGTTTACTTTCCCTTTCCCTATTCCCTTCTCCTCCACGGCCTTTATAATCCTGGCCGAGGCCTCTTTATAGGACAGCCCATTCAGGAAATCAGAATTGCCAATGATTGTATTGTCCTTTTCAGCAAAAGCTTCTTCCGAAATATCAACACCTTCAAAAATATTAGGGATGGGAATATTAAAATGATTGGCAAAATCGTAATCCCGTTGGTCGCCGCAAGGGACGGACATCACCGCTCCGGTGCCATAACCTGCCAAGACATAATCGCCAATCCAGATTGGAATATTCTCACCGGTAAATGGATGAACAGCATAGGAACCTGTAAAAGCACCGCTAATAGTCTTAACATCAGCCATTCTATCCCTTTCAGATCGTTTGGCTGATTTTTCTACGTACTTTTCAATTTCTTCCCTTTGTTCTTTTGTCGTTATTTTTTCCACCAATTCGTGCTCCGGCGCCAGAGTCATAAAGCTCACTCCAAATATGGTATCGGGTCGGGTCGTAAAGACTTCAATCGGATAAGAGGAAGTGATCTCTTCGCTCTTTGCCGTATAAAACGTAAGTGAGGCTCCCACCGAACGTCCTATCCAGTTGGTTTGCGCATCTTTAAGTGGCTGAGGCCAATCTATGTTGTCCAATCCGTCGAGCAGTCTTTGAGCATATGCCGTAATCCTCATGCTCCACTGGGTCA
>JABDQM010000030.1 GCA_013042315.1 Flavobacteriaceae bacterium
TTTACAAATGAATGACTTCCCCGTAGGCATCAGCTACAGCTTCCATGACAGCCTCACTCATAGTCGGGTGGGGGTGGACGGCTTTCAGGATTTCATGCCCGGTAGTTTCGAGCTTTCTTCCCAGAACTGCCTCTGCAATCATATCGGTTACCCCGGCACCAATCATATGGCACCCCAGCCATTCTCCGTATTTCGCATCAAAGATGACCTTTACAAAGCCATCTGAATTGCCCGAAGCCTGTGCCTTACCACTTGCAGAGAAAGGAAACTTACCAATTTTAATATCAAGCCCTTTTTCACGTGCCTGTTTTTCTGTAAGGCCTACAGATGCCACTTCAGGCATGCAATAGGTACAGCCCGGAATATTCCCGTAATCAAGTGGTTCCACATGCATACCGGCAATCTTTTCCACGCAGAGGATTCCTTCTGCTGAGGCTACGTGAGCAAGGGCAGGACCTGCTGTCACATCTCCTATAGCATAGTAGCCCGGGATATTGGTCTGATAGTAGTCGTTCACAAGGATTTTGTCCCTGTCTGTAGCCACGCCAACTTCTTCAAGTCCGATATTTTCAATATTCGTCTTAATTCCTACTGCTGATAAGACTACATCAGCCTCGATTATTTCTTCTCCTTTAGGGGTTTTTACAGTTACTTTAACTCCTTCTCCGGAAGTGTCCGCCTTAGTGACTTCGGAAGAAGTCATAATCTTTACCCCGGATTTTTTAAAACTGCGTTCGAGTTGTTTGGAGATCTCTTCATCTTCCACAGGGACGATATTCGGTAAAAACTCCACTACAGTTACTTCAGTTCCCATGGCATTGTAGAAATACGCAAACTCTATTCCAATGGCCCCGCTTCCAACGACCACCAATTTTTTAGGCTGCTTTTCAAGGGTCATGGCCTTTCTATATCCTATGATCTTTTTTCCATCCTGAGGCAAACTGGGGAGTTCCCTACTTCTTGCCCCGGTGGCGATAATGATATGAGAAGCGCTGTATTCTGTTTCCTTCCCATCTTCTCCCTTGACAGCAACTTTTTTACCGGGTTTTATTTTTCCAAATCCATTTATCACCTCGATCTTATTCTTCTTCATAAGGAATTGTACCCCCTTACTCATCCCCTGGGCAACATTTCTGCTTCGTTTTACGACAGCATCAAAATCCTTGTCAGCGCCCTCCACCTTTAAACCGTAGTCGCCTGCATGCTGGAGGTATTCAAATACCTGGGCCGACTTTAAAAGGGCTTTGGTAGGGATACAGCCCCAATTGAGACATACGCCTCCAAGACTTTCTTTCTCAATGATTGCGGTTTTCATTCCTAACTGGGACGCTCTGATGGCCGTAACATATCCGCCGGGTCCGCTGCCTAAAACAATAACATCGAAGTTGCTCATCTAATTTTCTTTTGGATCTATTTAAGTGCGGTGGCAAAGTTACAAAACCAAATGGAAATGGTTTAAAGAAACCGGGGGCTTTCCGTCAAAGAAAACGAATATGAGTGAATACTCCAACAGAAGGAGTATAAGAGCTTAAGAAAGAGAATGATGCGTTTAGTTTTCGGGAATAAATTCCAAAGCAGCCCCATTGATGCAGTGGCGTTTTCCGGTAGTTTCACTCGGGCCATCATCAAAAACATGGCCAAGATGCCCACCACAAACGGCGCAGTGTTCCTCAGTACGCGGATAGCCTATTTTGTAATCTGTTTCGTATTCCACATTCCCTTCTATCGCCCTGTCAAAGCTGGGCCATCCGGTGCCGGAATCGAATTTGTGTTCGCTGTGGAATACCGGGGTTTGACATCCGGCGCAGACGTAAGTTCCTTTTTCTTTATTTCTGAGCCATTCACTGGTTCCGGGATTTTCTGTTCCCGCCTTCCGCAATATGTAGAATTGCATCTCAGTAAGTTCAGCTTTCCATTCTGCTTCCGACTTAGAAACGGCATAAGCTGTTTCTTTTTTTTCTTGGGTAGTGGCCTTTTCTTCCGTTTTGTCTTTCTCCTGGGAAACTCCCTTGCAACTCAGGACGAGAAGGCAAATTCCAACTAATAGTATCCTTTTCATAACAATTTTCTCTTTAAAGTCGAATAAATCTTCTGTTCCTTTCAAAAATAGACATAAAAAATCCCCTGCAGTAGTCTACAGGGGATCTTTAATAAATATTTAGCTTAATCCAGTTTTATGCGGTTAATGTCTTTCTCTTCTACCTGCAGCAGT
>JABDQM010000032.1 GCA_013042315.1 Flavobacteriaceae bacterium
ATGAGTTCCGAAACAGGTCCCAGATAGGTGTATTGCGCCATGATTTAGTAAACTTCAAATTCTTTGGAAAAGGGAGTTTTCAATGAATAGCCCTTTTTATTACTAATTGCTTTGACCACAGAGATAATGGTTCGCTCTTTTAATAACTGAATACCTTCTTCAATATCGTCGGCAAAAACCCTGTCCTTTGAGGCAAATGTCACTTTCTTTCTCACCTCTTTATGCACCATTTCCAATATAGCTCCCGATCTCAGAGGCTTTCTAAACTCGAAGGCCTGAGCAGCCGTGAGCAATTCTATCGCCAGTATCTTTTCTACATTTTCAATCACCTGTAAAGCCTTCCTCCCCGAAATGGACCCCATACTCACATGGTCTTCTTGTCCGAGGGAAGTAGGAATACTGTCGGCACTGGCAGGAAAACACAAAACTTTGTTCTCACTGGCCAGGGCTGCTGAGGTGTATTGCAGAATCATATAGCCCGAATTAATTCCGGTTTCTTTCATTAATAATTTTGGGATGCCGGGGCTGTTTCCCTCAAGGGCAAGGTAGACCCTGCGATCAGAAATATTTCCCAGTTCTGAGGCCGCAAGGCAGGCGTAATCCAGGACCATGGCTAGAGGTTGCCCGTGAAAATTACCTCCGCTTATCGTCAGATCTTTGTCGATGATAACCGGGTTGTCTGTCACCGAATTCAATTCTACTTCCAATAATTCTTTTAAGTGCAGCCATGCATTTCTAGACGCCCCGTGTACCTGTGGGATGCACCGTAGGGAATACGGATCCTGTACCCGTTCACAATCGATATGATCCTCCATGATCTCAGATCCTTCAAGAAGGGATTTTACCCTCTTGGCTACATGCTGGGTTCCTTTGAAAGGACGTAACGAATGAAGTTCTTTGTAAAAAGGTTTGATGGAGCCCTGTAGCCCCTCTATCATCATAGCCGCAATGATATCGGCATGTGTAAGGCAATTATAGAATATATCTAAAACTTTAACGGCATGAGCAGTGATAAACTGAGTGCCATTGATCAGTGCCAGGCCCTCCTTGGGACCTAATTCCAGGGGTGTCTTTGCGGTTCTATCGAATAATTCAGCTCCTGTGATCAACTCGCCTTTATAATTCACTTTGCCCAAGCCAAGCAAGGGCAGAAAAAGATGCGACAAGGGGGCCAGATCCCCTGATGCGCCCACCGAACCTTTGGAGGGTACCACAGGGATGGCTTCTTCTTCCAGGTGCCAGATCAATCTTTTTAAGGTAGGCTCTGATATACCGGAAAATCCTTTTGAGAGCGAATGAATCTTAAGAACCAACATGAGTTTTGCCAGTTCAATATCAATGGGATCCCCAACCCCAACGCTATGGCTTTGCAGTATATTTTTTTGCAGGATTTGTGTTTCCTCCCTTGAGATACTCGTGGTACAGAGGGGGCCAAAGCCCGTATTGATACCGTAGACCGGATTTCCCTTGTCGACGATTTCCTGCACTACCTCATGACTCTCTTTTATCTTTTGCCAGCTGCGGTCACTTACCACTCCTTTGGTCTCGCCCCTTGCCAGGGAAAGAGCCAAACCGGCGGTGAGATGATCCTCCCCATATCGAAAAGATGCTCCTTTCTCCACTGCGTGATATTATTTGATTACCCTAAATGTATTCATTAAGTTTGAGATGAACCAGAAAATGAACACGACACTGAAGTCGGATCTGGCATAATGAATAGAAATCTTACAACTGATATGATCTTTGACCTTATAAAGAACCGGAGGGCAGTATTTCCGGCACAATACAACGATAAGCCTATTGCGAAAAAGGAAATTGAAAAAATCCTTGAAGCCGCAAATTGGGCACCCACGCACAGGAAGACGGAGCCCTGGCGATTTAAAGTATTAACGGGAGCCTCTAAAGAAAGTCTCGGCTTTTTCCTGGCGGATAAATATCAGGAAACTGAGCCCAAGCCCAATCAAATCAAGTTTAGAAAAATACGTGAAAAGCCGAAACAATCTGCTGCTGTGATCGCTATCTGTATGCAACGCGATCCTGACGAGCGGCTACCCGAGTGGGAAGAAATTGCGGCTACTGCAATGGCGGTACAAAATATGTGGCTTTGCTGTACTTCCTTAAAGATAGGAGCGTACTGGAGTTCCCCTTCGCTGATCCAATATATGGATGAGTTTTTTCCCCTGGCTGAAGGTGAAAAATGCATTGGTTTTTTCTATATGGGGTATTATGACGATGAGCCGGAGCCGGGGATCAGAAGACCAGTAGAGGAGAAAACGGTTTGGCTTAAATAGGTCCTTTTTCTAATTGTTAAAATACGGAAACAAGGCCGATCTGTATTCCCAGGCTGTTGAGATAAACAGCCCAAAGAAAATTACGGTAACCATAAATTTCAGGAAAGTACCGGTCAAAAACCCAATAAAAGAGCCAAAGGCCGCTTTTAGAGCCGATTGCTGATCTGCTTTATTGAGTAATTCTCCCAGAAAGGCGCCCACAAAGGGCCAGATAATGATTCCCAATATCCCCAAAACCGGAAATACGATGGCAATTATCAAACCGATGGTTGTTCCGATCATTCCCGCTCTGGTTCCCCCAAATTTCCTTGTTCCCATTGCAGGAATAATGTAATCCATGGCAAAAACGAGAAGGGCAATGAAAAGTGTAATTCCGAGAAACCACCAGTCATTAGGTACAGCTTTGGTGAGATAGAGTAATAATAAACCCACCCAGCTAACCGGTGTTCCGGGTAAAACGGGAAGGAAACTCCCCAAAATTCCGAGAAGCATCAGAATTAATCCCAAAAGAAGTAAGACGATATCCATTGTTAATTATATTCAATAAGACTAAGGTACTTCAGATTTGTTACATCTCTTTGTGGAATTCGGTTTGACTAAAAAAAAGCGTAATTTTCAACTTTGAATACGATCTCCCATGAGGTTTTTATTATTGTTCTGTTGCCTATTTCTCTTGCTTTCCTGTGATTGGCTGGCCACACCCGAATCCAAGACCCAAAAACTGGTGGAGGATGAGTTGCGGAGTCTCGACTGGAATGACGTAGACCAATATCCGTTATTTGACGGCTGTGATGAAACTGTTTCGAAGCCTGAGCAACGAAGTTGTTTTGAAAACACTTTGTTACAGAATCTCGCAATGCATATGGAAGATTTCGATTTTCGGGCGGAGGAGGATATTAGAACTACGGTTTACATTGATTTTCTTGTCGAAAAAACAGGAGAGATCAGGGTAGTGGAGATGGATAATGACGCGGAGCTCTTGGAACAACTCCCCGAGTTCAGGGAGATTATCATCAATAGCCTGAGGAGTTTGCCCAAACCTGCCCCCGCATTAAAAAGAGGAGTACCGGTGAGAAGTCGCTTCAGGTTACCATTAGAACTAACGACAAATTGAGAAGGGTGAGTAAGGAGAAGATCATTTTAGGGATAGATCCGGGAACCACGATAATGGGTTTTGGGATTATCAAGGTGCAGGGAAGCACCATGTCTTTTGTGCAGATGAATGAGCTAATTCTAAAAAAATACAATGATCCTTTTACCAAACTCAAAATGATTTATGATCGCACCATAGAATTGATCGACACCTATCACCCCGACGAGATCGCCATAGAAGCACCATTTTTTGGCAAGAATGTGCAATCTATGCTTAAACTGGGCAGAGCTCAGGGCGTGGCTATGGCCGCGGGTTTGAGCAGGCAGATCCCCATTACGGAGTATTTCCCCAAAAAGATCAAAATGGCTATCACAGGTAATGGGAATGCCAGCAAGGAGCAGGTAGCAAAAATGTTACAGAGCATCCTGAAATTGCAATCCCTCCCGAAAAACCTCGACAGTACCGATGGGTTGGCGGCTGCCGTATGCCATTTTTATAACCAGGGTCGGGTAGAAACCGGCAAAGGTTACACCGGATGGACCTCCTTTGTAAA
>JABDQM010000037.1 GCA_013042315.1 Flavobacteriaceae bacterium
CCGCCTCAATGATCTCTTCATCAGAGGCATCTTCCTTCCCCAGTGCGATATTATTGCGGACCGAATCATTGAATAGTATGGATTCCTGTGTAACCAGCCCCATC
Organism: Flavobacteriaceae bacterium; assembly: GCA_013042315.1. Classification (GTDB taxonomy): domain Bacteria; phylum Bacteroidota; class Bacteroidia; order Flavobacteriales; family Flavobacteriaceae; genus Muriicola. The sequence goes on from JABDQM010000037.1 coordinate 105, forward strand.
AGGCCTCTTAGAGAGCGTTTCGACATCTGTCTGATATCCATGCCGTCAATGGTAATTACCCCCTGGTCTACATCATAGAACCGCGTTACTAGATTTGCGACCGTACTTTTACCGCTGCCAGACTGGCCAACCAAAGCTACTGTTTTGCCCTTAGGAAGATCCAGGGTGAAATTCTCAAGAACCCAGTCATCTTCGTATTTAAAGGCGATGTTATTTAAGGAAAGGGAGCTGGTAAAATCATTGACCTGTAGCGGGTTGTCCGACTCTTTGATCGGATTTTCAGTTTCTAGGATTTCAAGCACCCTTTCCGCTGCGGCATTTCCTTTTTTAACTCCGTAGGAGGCCTTACTAATAGCTTTGGCAGGAGTTAAGATATTATATGCCAGCCCCATATAGGCTATAAAGGAAGAAGCGTCGAGGGTTTTATCAACCAAAACCATTTTGCCACCAAACCAGAGAAGCACACCGATAACCACAATACCCAGGAATTCACCTGTAGGAGAGGCGAGATTTTGTCGGTTAAGGAGTTTATTCGAAAAATGAAAGAAGCGTTCAGTAGAAGCTGAGAACACCTTATAAAACCTCGATTCTGCGTTAAAAGCCTTGATAACCCTTAGTCCGCCCAGAGTTTCTTCAACGATAGACAGGAATTCTCCCTGTTCCTTCTGTACCCGGTCTGATTTCTTTTTCAGGGATTTTCCTATTCTGGAGATGATCATCCCGGCAAGGGGGATGAATATAAACACAAAGAGGGTGAGCTTTACACTGATAAAGAACATTACCCCAATAGTAAACAAGATAGTTAAGGGTTCACGAACCAGCAATTCGAGAATGGAGAGGAAGGAGTGTTGTATCTCGAGTACATCGGAAGTGATTCTGGCGATCACATCGCCTTTACGTTTTTCAGAATAAAATGAAATAGGGAGATCTGTAATTTTTTCATACATCCTGTTCCTGATATCTTTCAGCACCCCGTTTCTGAGGAAGGTGATAAAATACATCGCCAGGTAATTGAAGATATTCTTTAAAAAAAACAGGATAAGTACCAGGCCTATAACCAGAATAAGAGCTTGCATCTCGTCGGCATCTGAAAAGGAGGTAAGCCGATAGCTCAGGTAATCCTGAACATATTCTTTAATCGATCCTATGCCCTCGTAGGTTGGCTTTGTATAGACCTGCTCGGTCTGCTTGAATAAGACGTCAAGCATTGGGATCAGAGCCGCAAAGGATAGTGCACTGAACAGGGCGTATAACAGATTAAAAAAGATATTTAAAAAAGCGAATTTCTTGTAAGGCGCTGCAAACCGCAGGATTTTTTTAAAGTAATTCATCAATCCAGATTCAGTTCGCTGACAATTCTTTTTAATTTTTCGTCCAGGGCGTCATTAACTGCCTTAAAATTATTGACGTGGTCCAGGAGAGCATTTACACTGAAGTAGAATTTTATTTTTGGCTCAGTTCCACTGGGTCTGGCTGCCATTCGTGTGCCATCTTCTGTTGTATAGATCAGGACATTTGATTTTGGCAGGTCGATATCAGATACTTTCCCTGTTCTGATGTCTGTTGAGGTAGAGCTATTATAGTCGTCAACAGTGATTACCTCTGATCCATCGATGGATTTTACCGGATTTTCCTTGTAGTCCTGCATCATGTTCTTGATCTCTTCGGCCCCTGAGATCCCTTTTTTAGTCAGAGAAATCAATTTTTCCTTGTAGAAGCCGTAGTCTGCGTAACATTGGATCAATTCCTTGTAAAATGAACTTCCATTCGCTTTGGCCGTTGCTCCGATCTCACAGGCGAGCAGGGTGGAAGTAACAGCGTCCTTATCACGGACAAAATCCCCAACCATAAATCCAAAACTCTCTTCTCCTCCTCCCACGAAATGTTGATCCGGATGGTCCACGATCATCTTTGCGATCCATTTAAATCCTGTAAGGGAGGTCTTGCATTCCACTCCATAGGCCGAAGCCAGACTTTGCATCATAGGGGTGGAGACTATGGTGGAGGCAATAAACTCATTGCCCTTAAAGCCTTTTTTCTTTTGCTGATCAAGAAGAAATTTAGTCATCAGGACCATGGTCTGGTTCCCGTTCAACAGTTCCATTTTTCCCTCGGGATTACGTACTGCTATTCCCAGCCTGTCACTATCGGGATCAGTGCCCACGACCATGTCTGCCCCAATTTCCTCTGCCTTTTTCATGGCCAGTGTCAACGCTTCAGGTTCCTCCGGATTAGGGGAAACAACAGTAGGAAAATTCCCGTCGGGTTCTGCCTGTTCTTCAATGATTGTGACTTTGCTATACCCGGCTCTTTTGAGCACCTCCGGGATGGCGGTAATTGAGGTTCCGTGGAGGGAAGTGAAAACTATAGAGTAATCGGTTTTCCCGGGGGCTTTGAAATCCCCATTTTGTACAGATGCATTAATGAATGCTTCATCTACCTGCTGATCAATAAGTTCTATGAATTTGTCATTGGCCTTAAAGCGCACATCCTCTACGGATAGGTTATTGATTTCGGCGATGATTTCACCGTCCTGAGGAGGAACAATCTGCCCACCGTCTGTCCAGTATACTTTGTAACCGTTATATTCTGGGGGGTTGTGTGAAGCAGTGAGAACTACGCCGGCCTGACAACCCAGATATCTTACGGCAAAGGAAAGTTCTGGGGTAGTCCTGAGTTCAGAAAAGAGATATACCTTAATGTTATTGGCTGAGAATACTTCGGCCACTGTCCTGGCCAGGGTATCACTGTTGTGCCGGCAATCATAGGCAATTACCACTTTCAGTTCGGTATCGGGATACACTTTATGGAGGTAGTTACTCAGTCCCTGAGTACTTTTACCAAGAGTATATTTATTGATTCTGTTTGTTCCCACTCCCATGACCCCGCGCATTCCCCCTGTGCCGAATTCCATGTTCTTGTAAAAACGGTCTTTGAGTTCCTCAGGATCATTTTCTATGAGGTCCTGAATTTCTTTTTTAACGGCCGGATCAAAAAAGTCAGTTAGCCAGCTTTTGGCAGTTGTAAGTATGTCATTCATGAAATATACGTTGGTATGAATATAAAATTACGAAGAATATTCCTTTACCCTGTTGGTCAGGTTAATTTCATTGGAAATTTTATACCTGGGCTCATTTTTTCTCGATCTGACCATGATTTCCCCTAAAAAGCCTGCCAGAAAGAACTGGGTTCCTATGATCATAGCGGTAAGGGCAATATAGAACTGGGGACGCTGACTCAATAGTCGACCTGCAGGATTTATAAATAACTTATCAATGCCAAGATAGAGGGCGAACCCCGAACCGATGATAAACATCAGTACTCCCAACGCCCCAAATAAGTGCATGGGCCTCTTGCCAAATTTGGAGACAAACCAGATGGTAATCAGGTCGAGGAATCCGTTGATAAATCGATCAGCACCAAATTTAGTCTTACCAAATTTTCTGGCCTGGTGCTGCACAACCTTTTCACCTATTTTGGAAAAGCCTGCGTTTTTAACCAGTACCGGAATATACCGGTGCATCTCTCCCGATACTTCTATATTTTTTATTACTTCTTTTCTGAAGGCCTTTAGTCCGCAATTAAAATCGTGCAGTTTTACCCCGGATGTCTTTCGCGCTGCCCAGTTAAAAAGTTTTGAGGGGATGTTTTTTGTGAGGGCGTGGTCATAGCGCTTCTTTTTCCAGCCGGAGATCAGGTCGTACTTTTCATCTTCGATCATCCTGATCAGATCCGGTATTTCTTCCGGATTGTCCTGCAGATCGGCATCCATGGTGACGACTATATCACCTGAGGCTTGCCTGAAACCCGCATGAAGGGCCTGCGATTTTCCGAAATTTTTCAGAAATCGAATCCCTTTCACATTTTCATTGTCCGATGCCAGTTCGGTAATTACCTCCCAGGAATTATCCGTACTGCCGTCATCAATAAACAGGATTTCGTATATAAAATGATTGGATTGCATCACAGACACAATCCAATCATGAAGTTCTTTTAAGGATTCTTCTTCGTTAAGTAAAGGAATGACAATAGACAAGCTCATGGAGAATCGTTGCTTCTTCCTTTCAAAAATACGAATATTAATTATCCTGAGCCGATTTTTTAAGGATTAAGGCGGGTATTAGCGAAACTAGGAAGCTTAGTATAATACTACCTACAAGGCCAATTCCGATCTGAATAAGAGGGGAGGAAAACTTTTCCGCCATTCCCATCTGTGCATCGATCTGATCTGATGAAAGTCCGGCCACCTCCAATTGCTGACGCTGGTATTCCATAGCCTTAGTCATTGTTTCCGGATCGATGAAGTTGATCAGCACCTGGTTAAAAAGGATGCCAATTACTGCACCAATAAGCCCTATTCCCACACCTATCTTCAAAGCCTGCCCAAAACTCATAAAGCCATTATTGGCTTTTTTGAAATTTAGCATCCCCAGAACAATGAATACGAGCGTAATAACAATGCTCACTAACATTACAGCAATACCACCCTGGTAGTGCATATCCAGAGAAAAGAGCATAAGTGCAAAGACCACGCTTACCACTCCCAGAAAGACACCAAAGTTTAAAGCAATTTTTCCTGTTTTAGGTTGATTTTGTTCCATTATTTTAATTTGATTTATGATTTTTTAAATATTAAACCGCCGATTAATCCTATAACAAAGCCCATGACAACATTAATAATTAGGATAATCGGATAAGAAATCCAAAAGTAATTAATCGTGCCCTCGTATTGTTGCTCAATTTGGGCAGCAGATAAGGTTCCTTCAGCTTCCATTGCGGCTTTTTGGTTCTCTGCGATGGTGGTAATAAAATTAGTGTCGAGTACGTTGACCATGAATAGCATATAAACAATCCAGATCAGACCAGAAACTAAGGCTATCATAATAGCTAATTTAATGGCCTGCCCAAGACTTAAATATCCTTCATTGGCCTTGCGGAAATTAAAAATCCCCAGCATGATAATAGCGACTGCGATTACAATACTAATAACGGTATTACTGGTATCCTGAGAAGTATGGGCATCCATGGAATAGAGCATAAGGCCGAATACTACACTGATTGCGCCCAGAATTAATCCGTAGGTAAGGGAGAACTTCCCGATTGTTGGTTGATTTTGTTCCATTTTGTACTTCAGTTTTACGTTAATTGTCTAGTTAGTGGTAATAACTTGGAAATTGTTACAAATCCAAGATACAATTTTTAAGATGGAATTTTGAAATTCTTCTTGGGGAATGCTAAAAAAAATAATTACATTTGCAGCCTGAAAAAAGAATACCCCTAAGACGATGAGAAAAGGTATACATCCGGAAAATTACAGATTAGTTGCTTTTAAGGACATGTC
>JABDQM010000053.1 GCA_013042315.1 Flavobacteriaceae bacterium
AAAGATACTTGACAGATCTCAACGATATCTTCGCTATAATTCAGGCTGGCCCTTTGTTCGGCCCATCCATTCCCCCTGAGGCGTATTCACCAATAAACCTCAGTGTGGAAAATCCGGAATTGCAGGGTGTTGAACTGGGAGATTCCACGGCTTGCCAAGAGTATATTGACAAGGTTTTAGATCAGAATCAGGCTACGATAGCTTATGGCGGCTACCTGGAGCAACGCAACCTCTATAATGGCAATGCCGCATTTCAGTCCGGGGAGGAACGCAGGGATGTGCATCTGGGGGTCGACTACTGGACCAAGGCCGGCACCAGCGTACTGGCACCTCTGGATGGGGAGGTCCACAGTTTTAAAAACAATGCCGTAAAAGGGGATTACGGCCCCACCATTATATTAAAGCATATAGAAGGAGGTGCTGTTTTCTATAGCTTGTACGGACATTTATCCCTCAGTTCACTGCAAGGCCTCTATAAGGGAAAAATTTTTAAACAAGGGGAAATCCTGGCTACTTTAGGTACGCCGGAGGAAAATGTGCACTATGCCCCGCATCTGCATTTTCAGCTTATCGTGGATCTGCAGGGAAAACAAGGGGATTATCCGGGAGTGTGCCGGAAATCGGAACTGGAGTTCTATATGGATAACTGCCCGGATCCGAACCTCTTATTTAAATTATAGATTCTTATTTCTTTTTCTTCTTCACAAAGACCAGGTCGTCTTTGGTGATGGTCATTTCAGGAGGGAGTTGTTTTATGTCCTTCTCTTTTTCCTGCTTCTTTTCGTATCTGTCCATGCCACGGGTGATCACCTCTTCCATGTCTTCCTGAATCTCGGCTAGGTCTTCGGCGGAAAAGGTCTTGGCATCCCTGCGGGAGACCAGTTTCTGTATGCGTTTCATTTTGTAATCCGAAACATCTACGGGAACGAGTTCCACACTGGCTTTTAATCCGCCCATTCTCGGCAACACGTCTATCAGATAAGTGCTTCCCGGCTCCAGATCGGCTTCCACAAAGGACTTGTTTTCGGAGCGGGCCCAGAAAAGATGTTTCCCGGGTTCACATTCATATATAAAATAACCTTGGCCGTTAAACTTTCCGATGGCTTCTTCCCCGTCAAAGTAGGTGAAGTTGATTAGGGCGCCCAGGGAATTAGCTCGGGTAAAATAAACGGTACTGGTTTCAGCAGGAGCCTGGGCAAATGCCAGAGAGGTCTGTGCAAGAAAAATTGTAAGTAGGAGTATTCTTTTCATGATTTCGATTGTTATGGAGGGGTAAATGTATTGATTTTTTGACATGTTATATGTCATTATGAAAACCAAAAAGTATACATCATTCGAAATTGTGTATAAGACGGATACGAATCACTATCCCGACCTTTGTCTTTTCATTTAAAAGTTAAAAATAAGGAAAGATGGGTACAAGTAAATTTGGAAAACAGGGGTGGACACCTGATAGAATTGGAAACTTAAATGGCAAAACTTATGTCATAACGGGTACTACGAGCGGAACAGGATTTGAGGCAGCTAAAATATTGCTCTCGAAGGGCGCAAAAGTGGTGATGCTTAATCGTAACACGAAAAAAGCAGAAGATACTATATCGACCATAAAACAAGAACTCGGTAATAATATAGACGTAACGTCAATACAGATGAATTTGGCAGAACAGGCTTCTGTAAGAAAAGCAGCGGGAGAAGTACTCAAAACAGTTTCTCAAATCGATGCACTTATCTGTAATGCTGCCATTGCCCAAGTTCCCAAGCAAACACTTACCGTTGATGGATTTGAAAGTCAGCTTGGCGTAAACCATTACAGCAACTTCTTACTACAAGGATTGCTATACCCAAGGATTGAACAATCTAAAGGACGAATAGTGGTTGTGGGCAGTATGGGTTATAATATGGGTATAAAAACCATACAGTTTGAGGATATGAACTGGGATACTAATTACAGTCCCAATAGTGTATATAGCCAAAGTAAATTAGCACAGATCATGTGTGTTTACGAATTACAAGACCGGCTATTGAAAGCGGGTAAACCTGATGTGAAAGTATTTGCTTGTCACCCAGGTGCTTCCCGAACATCACTGATTAAAACCAGTGGGAGTTTAATGACCCGCTTTGTTTGGCAACTCATGAAATTGTCACCATTTGTTCAATCGGCTGAAAGAGGCGCTTATCCACAACTGATGTGTGCGACAGAGCCAAATTTAGACCCAAGTGGTTTTTATGGACCAACAGGGAGAAATAATTGGAGAGGTCCTGTGGGAGAACACCAATTAGAACCACACGCAAAAGATAAAGCTGTAGGCGAAAAATTGTGGGAAGTATCAGAAATGGCTACTGGTTGGGAGTGGAACTTATAAAACTATAGCTAATGGTCCTTATCAGCAAAAAGAAAGTATATTGATCAAAATACAAGAAATGTCTTATCAAAAATGGCCTTAATAAAAAAAATAATTGTGGGACTACTAATTATCATTCTGACGATTGCTGTTGGAACATTTATATTCTTGTCTACGGAACGATTTGGAGAACATCCATCAGGAGAACGATTACTGAAAGCAGAGCAATCTTCCAATTTTAGAAATGGGAGTTTCCAAAACCTAAACGAGACACCTATGCTTACAGAGGGTGTCAGTTATAGCAAGGTGATGTATGAATTCCTTTTTTCCTCAAAACCAAAAGAGCCAACTGTAATTATACCTTCGGTTAAAACTGACTTGAACACCCTTGGAACAAATGAAGATGTGCTAATTTGGATGGGACATTCAACTTACTTTATACAATTGAATGGGAAAAAAATACTGGTCGACCCTGTATTAAGCGGTAATGCTTCGCCCTTATCTTTTACTACCAAAGCCTATAATGGAACTGATATATACACAACAGATGAACTACCGGAGATAGATTATTTGTTTCTATCACACGATCATTGGGACCATATGGACTATAAAACGCTTAAAAAGTTAAAACCAAAAGTCAAGAATGTAATTACAGGACTCGGTAATGGCGCACATCTAGAATCTTGGGGCTTTAATTCAGAAGTGATTTTAGAAGGTGATTGGTATGACTCATATGTGTTTGAGGATGGTTTTGAAGTTCATATAACCCCTGCACGACACTTTTCTGGAAGAGGATTTAAACGAGCACAAACGCTATGGTCTTCGTTTGTTTTAAAATCACCAACAACTACTATTTACATTGGGGGTGATAGTGGATACGATACTCATTTTAAAGAAATTGGAGATAAATTCGGACCTTTTGACCTGGCAATTCTGGAAAATGGACAATACGATGAAAAGTGGAGATACATTCATATGCTCCCAGGGGAGCAATTAAAGGCTGCAACAGATTTAAAGGCGAAAACTGTACTGCCTGTTCATTCGGGAAAATTTACACTGGCTAATCACGATTGGGATGAACCCTTTCTTAAGATAAATAATGGGGGTATTGAAAAAGATATTAGAGTGATTACACCAATGATTGGCGAACAAGTAAATTTAAACGATAGTAAACAACGTTTTAAAGATTGGTGGAAGCTATAACTCAGATAATTCTAAAAGCACAGAGAAATGGAAATCTTAAAAGCATCAACAGATTGGGCAAAAGCTGAACTTTTTTCAACTCCCTTCTTTATTCTCTTCGGCCTGGTATTTATAATCTCAAGCTTTGGGTTTTGGCAATTGGGAAAAACCGACATGGCCAAAGCCTACATCATTCCCACCTTAGTAGCAGGTGTGCTATTGATGATTATTGGATTTGGATTATTTTTCACTAATAAATCAAGGATCACACAATTTGAAACCGACTTCAATACAGATGCTTCGGCCTTTGTTGCGTCGGAAATTGAGCGGGCCGAAAGCACTTTAAAGGAATACAAAACCATTGTTTTTACAGCTATTCCCTTGATCATTGCAGTTTGTGCTCTTGTACTCTTCTTTGTCAACTCACCTGTATGGCGCGCGAGCATGATTACAGTCATCGCTATGTTGGTGGTTATTTTATTGATTGATGGTACAGCACATGCCAGAATTGATGCCTACCACAAAAAATTATTATCCTTAGAAAACGAAATAAAAGAATAAGATGCAGCATTTTAAAACACTATCGGCTTACTTAGATTATCTGGAACTTCCACCCCCGGAGCATCCTATGATCAGCGTGTTTTCTGCAATCGGAGATGGTTTTTTGCCATGTCCGAAAGAGAGCTCACCGCCCATTACCAACGACTGCTACACTATTAGTTTTAAGAAGATCGTAAAAGGCGATTTAAATTACGGCCGAACGAAATACGATTTTACCAACGGGGCACTGTTCTTTATCTCTCCGAGGCAAGTGTTGCAATGGGATAGCAGCGTGATATTCGAGCGAAAAGGTTTTTCGATCAACTTTCACGAAGACTTCCTGAAAGGGACTGAATTGGCGCATCAGATTAAGAAGTACGGCTTTTTTTCTTATACGGTAAATGAAGCCTTGCATCTTTCCCCAAAAGAAGAAAAGCTAATGGAATCCATAGTAGAGAATATTCATATGGAATACCATAACAACCAGGATGAATTTAGCAAAGAAATCATCATCTCTCAATTGAGTACGCTTTTAAAATACGCCAATCGCTTTTACGAAAGGCAGTTTGTTAACCGCAAAGAACTTTCTAATGATTTGCTGGAGCAGTTTAATGAACAGCTGGAAGGCTATTTCAAATCGGGAGAATTGCGGGAGAAAGGGATTCCGGGCATCGAACAAATTGCTGCAAGCCTGTCGGTCTCTCAACGGTATCTGAGTGATACGCTAAAAAAGGAAACGGGCAAAACATCTACAGAGCATTTGCAATTTTACCTGATTGATGAAGCCAAAAACGTTTTATTGAATCCCAATAAGACTATCGCTGAAGTAGCTTACGAATTGGGTTTTGAATACCCGGCCTACTTCTCAAGACTATTCAAAAAGAAAGAAGGCATCAGTCCAACAGCGTACAGAGAAAAATACAGTATGAATTAAACGGTTTTACCAACTTCAACTAGCTGGACGATCACAATGGGGTTATTATTTTGTCAATAGATCGTAATCCCGATGATGAAGCTAAGGGTATTTTCAAAAGCTCATTTCTTGCAATAAATACAGAAATCGGTATATTTTAGGCGCTTTTATCACCGACCAAGTTTGAATAGCATGAAAAAGATTTTGTTTTCTCTTCTGTTGTCCCCTGTATTCCTACTATCTCAAATCAATGAAAGCGATACCCTTAAGATCAAGGCCAACTTATCTTTAACCGGCTTTTGGCAGGGTGGAAATGTGGAGACCCTTATTTTCAGAGCAAAGTCCGATTTTAGTTTTATTCCATTCCGGAACTACGTTTTTAAGACCACTAATTCCTATGTCTATCAGGAATTTGGCAAAGAAAAAGCGGATGAAGATTTCCTGAGCCTTAACTTTTTATATCTCAATCCTGATCGAAAAATATATCCCCTCATCCTTGGATTTGCAAGTACCAACTTTCGAAGAAAAATCGACTTGCGCTACCTTGTGGGTGGCGGTGTCACTTTTAAAGTCCTGGACAAAAAAAATCATTGGCTCAAATTCTCAATTTCAACTGAGTACGAACGAACCCAATTTTCTGAAGCAAACTTTAATCGAATTGACTTCAACGGAGATCCAACCGTCAATACATGGCGTGGTACGATCTGGGTTTACGGAAAGTATGAATTGATCAAGGGCAAGCTCGTTTTGAGCCATGAAAGCTTTTATCAGCCCTCCTTGCTGCAGAGTGATAACTATCGTTGGCGTTCCGATATAGGTCTGCAACTGCCCCTTTGGAAGTTCTTAGACTTTAAAATCAGCTACCTTAATACCTATGAAAGTCTGGTCATTGAGAACCAGAAGCAGGAAGATCGGATTCTGTCTTTTGGATTTACCCTGAAGAGTTATTGAAGCGGAATAGACAAACCAAAGGCCGCGGCCCCGGCAAATTGCCTCACGGTGGGATGGAAATAGTAAGTAAAGGCGATATCTACATTATTATCAGGTCCAAGAGCCAGACCCAGGGAGAAGGGGATATGGTAGATGAGTCCACTCGCCTGCAGGTCGGTAGCAGGGGCAAAGGTCTCAAAGCTTCCTATGGAGGCACCGATCCCTCCTTCTACAAAAGGCGCCACCCAGGGGATGGGAGCAGTTATCCTTACTTTCCCGCCCAGCAGGGCTCCATTAGAATCGGAGCGAAATCGTGGACCGGCTGGCTCGTCATCCCTAAAGCGGGTTTTGGCAAAAATGACCCCGGCATAGGGCCGTAATTCTATCCAGGAGGCCAGGGTGAGGACGTATTCGCCCTGCAGATAAAAACCGGTACCAGTGACATCCACATCATCATAGGGGGCACTTAGGCCAAGGCCTACAGCAATATCCAGGGAGCGTTCCTTGACCAATTGAGCGGTGGTGACCTTCAAATATAATAGGAATAAAAGGGAAACTAATAATCTATAATTCATGGTGTTGGGCTGTGTTAGTATTCAA
>JABDQM010000055.1 GCA_013042315.1 Flavobacteriaceae bacterium
TACTCCCGGCCTTTACCTGTACTACTTCGTTGAGGTGAGCCACGGTTTCGTTGAGGCTTTCTGAAGCGTCCTTTAGCATTTTTCCAATGTTTTGCAATTCGGCAGGATCATTATCCTTCAGCAGAAAATCAGTCAACATGGTCATATTACTAGCGTGTGACCTCAGATTATGGGAAACGATATGAGCAAAGTTTAATAGACTCGCATTCTGGTCTTGTGTAATTTGAACAAGTGATTTTAAATGTTCCTCCGCCTTCACCAACTGGGAAACATCCAGAATTTGGGAAATAACATGGGATAGTTCCCCGTAGATATTCTTTACCCCGGTTACAGAAACTATCAAATGAACTATGTGCCCTTTCTTGTGATAATATCGCTTTTTAGTCTGGTAAGACTTTCTTTTGCCTTCCAGAACCTCAGCCCTGTGTAATAGATCCCGTGAACGGTCCTCGGGATGGGTGAGATCCAAATAATTGATTTTCATCAGTTCCTCTTCAGAATAGCCCGTGATATCACAGAGGTTTTGGTTCACCTTAATCCACTTTCCTTCTAATGAAACCAAGGCCATACCCGTTGTAGAGTGTTCAAAAGCACCCTCAAAAGACTCTTCGCTTTTATCTAATTCCAGTCGGGTTTTTTTTAACTCTGTAATATCCCAATTCGTCCCTATGACATTTAATGCAGTTCCTTCCGCATTCCTTCTTATTACACCAAACGCGCGAATGTATCGTACCTCTCCTGAGGGATATACAATTCTAAATTCAGTATTAAAATCCTTGGTGCCCTGTATCGCTTCTTGCAGTTCACTCTGTGCTTTTTCTTTATCATCAGGGTGCACTGCAGATTCCCAGGCATCGTAGACTCCCGTAAAATTGGATTCTTTTATTCCGTAGAGGCGATACATATTTTGATCCCATTCCAGTGAATTGGTCAAAAGGTTAAAATCCCATATTCCGATTCCGGAGGCCTCGGTGGCGATAGTCAGGCGGTCGCTAACTTTCTTATAGGCCAGATCGGCCTTCTTTTTCTGATCAATGTCCTGGAAAGTACCTGTAATCCTAACAGCCTTACCCTTGATTATTTCTACTTCTCCTTTGGCATGAACCCATAATTCCCGCCCTTTAGCTGTTACTATCCGAAGTTCTGTATCCCAGGGACTGCCGTCACGTATCGCTTTACTCACCATTTCGGTAATCCTATCGCGATCTTCACCGGCTTTATAAAAATTGATCCCTTCTTCCAGGTTAGGAATATAATCCATGGGCACCTCGTGAATTTCTTTGGTGGTCTGTGTCCAGTACACAGTGTTTTGAATAAGATCAACCTCCCATCCTCCAATTCTGGAGACATCCTGAGCCTTTATAAGCAACTGCTCTTTCTTTGCCTGATGTGTAACCTCTTCCCTTAAAATGTAGGATCCTAAGGCTTTCCCATCCTCGCCAAAATAAGGATTGATTTGCCAACGAAACCATAATGAAAGTCCTTGTTCTGAAATTACTGGAATAGTTTTTTCCCCCCGTCGCCCGCTTGTCAGGCAATTGTTGTGCAATTCTTGCAGAGAATTTAGGGAGAAATTAAAACCTTGATTAACCCCTGTTGTTTTATGATCGATTTTTTCGGCTTTATCCCAAGCTTCCGAAGTCTCAATCAAATTAAAGTCGAGATCCATTTTAGCTAAGGCAAAAGGAAGATTTTTTATGGATTCGGCAGGTGAAATAGTCTTCATTTACAATTACTTCTGAGAAGTTCCTGAAAACTAACGTTCACAATAGCGAATAATTTTAATTAAGTAAGAAAAATCTTTTAGAACTTAATGAAAACCCCCTACGGGATGTAAAATAGGGTAAGTAATACTGCTTTGATCAGTCCCTAACTCTTAGGCCGTAATATTTATTGTTAATCCACAAGATAAGGACCCCAAAAGTTACTGCGACCACCACTAACAGGTCATTTACCAGCCCCGTTGTGCTGAAGGAAAGTCTGATGAGGATAGTGGAAATGATAAAGCCCGAATTCCGGATCACTGCATTGAACTGATCGGTGTGAAAAAAGGAAAAGAGCAATAGCAAGACATCGGCCAGGATTAATATCGTAAAAAACTCATTAAAGAAAATAAGGTTAATGTCCCCCAGGGTATCTATCCCGGCATTTGCCGCTCCTGTGATATCCGCAACCCAGGTGCCAAAGCTGTATAGGGCAAGGGCAACAAACACAGGAACTAATAAGACAGCGAGTATTTTTTTACGTCGAATCAGAAGTGTGAGTGATCCTGTTATCGGCTCAGCATCTCCTCTCACTTTCTTGCGATTCAGATTGAGTTTATTAAACAATAGAATAAGCCCAAAAAGAAATAGCGTAGTAATTAAGTCGAATGTAAGCTGCAGATCGTAACTGTTTTCAAACCAATTGGATTGTAAGTCCAGATTTGACAAGTCTTTAAATATTCGCCTGATGATCACCAGGGTAATAATTTCGTACTGCTTGCTGATATACAGGGAAATCGACTTGGGAAGATAGTACACCAACAAGTATACCTCATAGACCAGAATAAATGAAAAAGGGGTATAGATGGCAGCGATTGGATTGTTGAATAAATCCGAGTTTAAAGTAATCCCCGGAAGATAGTCTTTCAACAGAATCAGCGCCAGGTGCAGAATAAAACTTATAATGGCAATACTGATTATGACCTTTTCACTTCTTTCCCTCGTTTTTTCAGATAGGAACAGACGGTGTAGAGAATCCAGTATGGTATCAATTTTATTCATCATGCTACCGTTTATTGTTAATTTTCAGGAGCCACATATGCGTATTTTAAAAGTGTAGGCATGTCTGTATAATCCAACGCCAATTCATGCGTGGCTTCAAGGACAACAGGAGGTGCTACTCCCGCTTTCTCAGCTTCAATCCAGCGAGAAACGCATAAGCACCATTGATCTCCGGGCTTGAGTCCCGGAAATTGCCATTGAGGCACAGCAGTGATCAAATCATTTCCTCTTTTTTTAGAGAAGTGTAAAAATTCTTCGGTGACACGGGCGCAAACTACATGTGTTCCCCGGTCTTCAGTTATGGTTTTGCAGTATCCATCCCTGAAATATCCGGTTACCGGATCTTGACAACAAGCCTGAAGTGGAAGGCCAAATACGTTCTTTGGATTTTGCTCCATGTGGCAATATAGTGTGGAATACCCAAATCCCAAACCTATTGAAATTTTTGTTCTGCATGGGAGGATAGATGATTTCTATAATTTTAAAATCATTTTTATCAGCTTGTTGTACCTTTATTCAGTATTTATTTTTGTTGATCATGGAACAGGAATCTTTTTTTAATGCAATTCGAAATGGAGAATTAGATAAGCTTAAATCGCTTGTAAACCAGCATCCCGAATTGCTCGATGCGAAAGACCAGAGGGGCTCCACCGCCCTGATCCTTGGGGCTTATTACAATCACTTGGAAGTTGTTGAATACCTTCTTCAAAAAGGAGCAAATGTTGATGAAAAAGATGGCACCGGAAACACCGCCTTGATGGGTGTTTGTTTTAAGGGGTACAAGGACATGGCTGAACTCCTGATGAAATCTGGTGCAGATGTTAATACGACGAACGCCATGGGTTCGAGTTGTCTGATTTTTGCAGTCACATTTAATCAGTTGGAAATTGCTCAACTTCTCGTAAAACACGGAGCCGATACACATATCAGGGATGCCCGGGGGCATACCGCGCTCGACCATGCTAAAATGCAGGGGTTTAAGCATTTTCAATCTCTTTTGACCCAATAACATTAACAGCCTTAACTATTGGAAACACAATTGAAAATAGCCCTGGTTCAATCCTCCATTTTCTGGCATCAGCCCGAGAAAAACAGAACACATTTTGCTGAGAGGATAAGGAATTTAGAACAGCCAGCAGACCTCGTGATACTTCCCGAAATGTTCACGACAGGCTTTACCATGACCCCTTCGGAAATTGACGACAAGGAAGGAAATGACACCCTGGAATGGATGAAGTCGCTCGCACAGGAAACAAAAATGGCCATAACAGGCAGCATACCATTTTTTGAAGAGGGAAAGCATACGAACAGACTGTTTTTTGTTAGGCCAAACGGGACTTTCGAGACTTACGACAAACGCCACACCTTTACCCTGGCCGGCGAGCAATTGTCGTATTCGTCAGGAAAGGAAAGAGTCATTATTGAATACAAAGGTTTTCGGCTTTGTCCGATGATTTGTTATGACCTGCGGTTCCCTGTTTGGTCTAGAAATACTGAAGCTTATGACCTTTTACTTTTTGTAGCCAATTGGCCCCAACCCAGGGTAAGTGCCTGGGATGCCTTACTAAAGGCCAGGGCAATAGAAAATATGTCCTACTGTCTAGGCGTAAATCGAATTGGAAAAGATCCAAATGGGCACAACTACAACGGGCATTCAGCGTGCTACGATGCCTTGGGCGAGCAACTTGTTTTTTCAGACAAAGAAGAGGTGCTGTTTGTGGAAATCAGCAAAAAACATTTGACAGAAACCAGGGAGAAGTTGAGGTTCCTGGACGACCGGGATTCATTTATTCTTCAATAAGGAAGAGTTGTTCCAGTTCCCAATTTGCTCTCACCTCTATTTCTTGAGGGAAATAAACTACCCTTTCGGGCTGTAATTTATCCTTAAAACTTCCGGTATCCCACAACTGATTGCCATTTGTGTCGAAAATAGCACGCACTAGATACTTGCCTGGATTCAAGAGATTAAATTCATAAAGCTGATCTTCCTGAGCGGCTATCGAACGAACTACTTCGCCTTGAGGGGTGGTCAATTCAACCAGAACGGGATAATTCACCTCTCCGCCCAAGCGAATTCTTAGATTACCGAAATCGGCGTAACTGCCTGTTGTTAGTCTGAAATTCAGAGAATCATTGCTCGTCCCGAAGATGTCTGTAATTGCCTCCGGCAAAATCGCAAGAAAATAAGTTTCATTGGGCTCTTTTGGAAAGTCGATTAAAAGTCGGTTCCCCATAGTATCCAGAGAAACCTGAAACGGTTGAGGCAGTGAATCCTTGTTAATCAGAGTAACTGTGGAAGTGTCAGTAGCTTGGATAGGGATATTTGCTGATAAGCTTAGGGTGTCTAAAAACCCAATAGAACTGCGATGACTTGGAGACACGAGCAGGGTATCCAGTGGAAGCTGACGCGTTTTAACTATAAATGTATCTCTTTGTTCCAGGCGCTCATTGTTGATTTCAAAGATCAGGGAATCCGCTTCAAAGGGCGTAAACCAGAAATTAAGCGTATCCTTCCCAGGCTCTTTAGACAAATAGGTGAATACCGTATCCGGAATCGGGGTAATTGGTGTTATCTCCAATTCTTCATTGGGGCCGTTAAATCCAAATACAATCTTGTTGTTCGCTGCAAACTTGGGTACCGACAAGCTGTATTCCGGAATTTCTCTAAAAAGGCGCAACAGATAGATGGAGTCTGTAGGAAGGGTTATCGTGTCCTCTATAAAACCTATTTTATCTACTACGGGGTCATAGATATTGTTCTTTGCCTCGTCTTTAATGGCAATCAACCGATAGCTCCCTGCCTTTAAATTTTGTAGTCGAAAAATGGTAGTACTATCCAGGGTATTGGTGAGATAGTTTGGGGGTCTTTTTTCGATGACAGAATCGGTATAGCTCGTGTCGATTTCATATAACATGACACTGATAAATTCATCTGTTTCCTTATTAAAGGCGTCTTGTACAACACCCAGAAGTGAAAGCGAATCGATATAATCCCCTGTTGAGAAGACATAGGTGAGATAGGGGTATGGGTTGCCCTCATTGTTATCAACGATACTCTCACCGAAATTCATGGTATAGGTGGTGTTCTCCTGCAGTGTATCTTTAATGACGATTTCAACGTATTTACTGGCACCTCCTTGTGGACTGATCTCAAGTGGATTTTTGAAAGGAGGAGATACGATGAGTTGGTTTTGAACATCTTCTAGTTTGATGTATTCATCGAAGTACAACCTGATTTTATTAGAGCTAAACTGAGTGCTCAGATTTTCCGGTTCGGCGCGGAGTAAAACGGGGGGAGTGGTGTCTCTAGGTCCTCCGGAAGGACTGCCACGTCTGGCGCACTGAAACAGGGCAAGGGCAATAAAAAGAACGAATACCCCAGAAAGAAATCGCTTTAAGTTTGCCATTGAGCCCTTTGTTTGGGCAAAGAAACAACTAATTTGCAGAATTCTAAAATCAGGGAACTACAGCTATTGTTGCAATATAGACCTCAATTCCGCTATGTGAAATCAAGGCTTTGGTACAGGCTTCTAGTGTGGCGCCGGTGGTCACTACATCATCTATAAGCAAAACCTTATAAGACTTGAGTTCTGAGGTTGATCGAACATTGAACACAGGTTTTTCGTGCTGCCACCGAAATATTCTGGATTTCTGTGTTTGTGTACGAGTATGGGAAGTTTTGGCCAGAATATCATCCCTGTAGTCGGCTTTGAGATGAAGGGCAAGTTCTTTGCCAAAACCTTCCAGCTGATTATAGCCTCTTTTTTTCAGTTTTTTAGGATGGAGTGGAACGGGGATGACCATGTCAATCGGCGGCAGGGCGAGATCTTGTTTGAGAATGTCCCCGTACCATTTTCCAAGAAAGTTACCGATCAGTGGCTGATTCCGGTATTTTAGGTAGTGCAACAGACTTTGAACCACCCCATTTTCGTGAAAATATAGAAAACTCGAGGCTTTTTGAATGGTTATTCGTCCGTAAAATACTCTGTCTAAACTGTTTTCTTTCGAAAAATTGAACTCGGTAAGTGGTAATTGGGCTCGACAAGAGACACATAAAATCTGCTCTCCCCGATATAATCGTGCATTACATCCAAAACAGACACGGGGTACAAGAACCGTGTTGAGATCATTTATTATATTTGGTAGCTTAGTGAAATTCAAATCTTAACGTATCAAAACCTACTTGCAACGTACCCCCTAGCGAATGGACTTTCAAGAAACCAAATTCAATTACAAAATTATCCTGGCAGCTTTGGTGGCGGTAATCATAGGCATCTTAATTGCCTTTTACTACAGCTATGCTCAATCTCAGAACCAGATTTCGTACCTGGAAGACGAGAAAACCCTATTGGTCAGAGATCTGACTCTGATGAAAACAGAGGTAGATCGGCTATCCGCTCTCAACGAAGTCAACGAAATTGAATTACAGGATTCCAGAGACCGTGTTCAGATGCTACTTGATTCGGTTGGACGTCTCAATTTCACCATTGGGAAACTAAGCGAATTTAAAAGTGAACTCCGCAAATTAGAAGCACAATACGACAGTATTAAATTGAAGAACAATCTCTTGCGCTACAACAACAGATTGCTGGCTGAAGAGTATAATGAATCACAGGAAATGCTCGAGGAATTGAGGGGAAGGAGTAGTTCACTAGCTGAGGCAGAAGCACTGCTGAGAAGAAAGAACCGGGAACTGAGTAGGGAACTCAAAATGAAAAACTACCTCAACCTGAGTAATGCCGAAGGCAGCGGATTTAGAATGCGCAGTGGGAGACCCATTAAAACCAACAAAGCGTCAACGATTGAAAAATTAAGAGGTTGTATCACTGTACAGGCAGACCCGAATACCATTGAACCCAGAGAAAAAGTACTTTACTTTCAGTTTCTCGGGCCAAATATGGGGATCATAGAAGACAACGCAAACATCATATCTGTAAATGGGAACATTTACAGCAAAAGGGTTACTCTGATCTTCAGGGGTGATGAAATGAGTGTATGCGACTTTATTACTGTTCCTGAAGGATCGCTTCTCGACGGCACTTATACCCTTAATGTCTTTGAGGACGAAAAATTACTGGCCACAACAGAATTTCAGTTAAAATAATCTATCCTATCTTTTCCTAAAGTTCTATTTTTGCCCCATGGCAAATCAAGAAGATATTTTCAAAAAGGTCATTTCTCACGCCAAGGAGTACGGCTACGTTGCGCAGTCCAGTGAAATCTACGATGGCCTTAGTGCAGTATACGATTACCTCCAGAATGGGGCTGAGTTAAAAAAGAACATCAGGGAATACTGGTGGCAGGCCATGGTGCAACTCAATGAGAATATCGTTGGAATCGATTCTGCCATATTTATGCACCCTACTACCTGGAAAGCCTCAGGGCATATCGATGCTTTTAACGACCCATTGATCGACAACAAAGATTCTAAAAAGAGATATCGTGCCGATGTACTTATTGAAGACTATGTTGCCAAAATTGAGGCTAAAATAGACAAGGAGATCACAAAGGCAGCCAAGCGCTTTGGAGATGCTTTTGACGAGGCTCAATTCCGCGCTACCAACCCAAGGGTAAAAGGCTATGAACAAAAATCTGAGACTATCCTGAAAAGGATGGCTAGCTCCCTGGAAAAGGAAGACCTGGCAGATGTAAAAAGTCTGATTGAGGAACTCGAGATCGCCTGCCCACTTTCGGGCTCCAGGAATTGGACAGATGTAAAACAGTTTAACCTGATGTTCGGCACAAAGCTAGGTGCCTCAGCCGATTCTGCCATGGATTTATATCTGCGCCCGGAAACGGCCCAGGGAATCTTTGTGAATTTTCTGAATGTTCAAAAATCAGGACGCCTAAAAATTCCTTTCGGGATTGCTCAAATAGGGAAGGCGTTTAGAAACGAGATTGTCGCCAGACAATTTATTTTCAGGATGAGGGAATTTGAACAGATGGAGATGCAGTTCTTTATTAGACCGGGTTCCCAAAAAGAATGGTATGAGACCTGGAAAGAAGCCAGGATGAAATGGCATCTTTCGCTGGGGATGGGGGAAGAGAATTACAGGTTCCACGACCACGAAAAATTAGCCCATTATGCCGATGCGGCCGCCGATATAGAATTTAAATTCCCATTCGGTTTTAAAGAGTTGGAAGGAATTCATTCGCGAACCGATTTTGATTTAGGTAGCCATGAGAAATTTTCGGGTAAAAAGCTTCAGTATTTCGACCCAGAATTGGAAGAGAGTTATATACCCTATGTTGTTGAAACCTCTATAGGCTTAGACCGTATGTTCCTCGCCGTCCTTTCCAATTCCCTTGTTGAGGAAGAACTGGAAAATGGATCTTCGCGTACTGTATTAAAAATTCCAGCGGTGCTTGCACCTACCAAAGCTGCGGTCCTTCCTCTTGTAAAGAAAGACGGTCTTCCGGAGATCGCACATAAGATCATTGCAGACCTTCGTCTCGATTTTAATGTGATTTACGATGAAAAGGATGCCGTAGGGCGAAGGTACAGAAGACAAGATGCAGCCGGTACTCCCTTCTGTATCACTGTTGATCATCAAACGAAGGAAGACGATACCGTTACAATTCGCCATCGGGATACTATGGAGCAAAAGAGAATCGCTATTAAAGATATCGCTGCTGTTGTGGAGAAAGAAGTGGCCATGAAATACTGGCTACAAAAGATAGCAGAGGGTTAAAGCGTATAACTAATTCTGAAACTGGTATAATAATTTCTGTTGTTGCCGGGGTAATAGTAACGCGGTTCCGCACCTCCAAAGGCCTGGGTATTGATTAAAACAGATTGTGCGTAGCGCACATTAAAAAGGTTATTGATCCCAAATGCTATCCCAAGACTAAAGGCTGAACTTAGTTTTTTTTCATAGCGCCATTTTGTGGTAAAGACGTTAAAAGGATCACTGGAGAGACTATTCGCGTCGGTCAGAGGAATACTGCTTACGTATTGATGTGTTGTATTCCAAAAGAAATTCTGCTTAAACTGAAACTGCAGTCCGCTGTTTACTCTGTGTTTTGGCACTCCGGTTAATGGATTTCCTGAAAAGTCATCGTCGTCATCTACAAACTCAACAAAACTATGCTGATTATAGGTATAGTTAACAAAGGGTGTTACCCTGATACCTGAAGTGAGATCCCATCTGTAATTAATCGCGGCCTCAAACCCCTGATGTTTTGTTTTTCCGGCATTCCTGCCAACAAATTGATCATCACCTACCCGCTCGGCTACCAATAGATTCTCAACATTCATTTGATAGATGGCAGCAAGCAGATGTAGCTTATTATTAAAAAGGAAAAGCTGTGATCCCAACTCGTAATTTGTTCCGGTTTCCTGGGCAATATCGGGATTGATCACCCCGTCGGGCGTTAAGGTCTCTTCTACTGTTGGATTTGAGAACCCTCTGCTGATATTGGCATAAACCGATTGGTAATTTGTAAATCGATAATTCACATTGATGCTGGGCAGGACAATGGTCTTAAAATTTCTTTCGGCACTCTGGTTGGCCTCACCGGTATTAAAAAGATCTCTGAAATCGTACTGGGTACTGTTTACGTTTAGGCCCAGCTGTAGCGTCACCTTCTCTGCCACGGCCATTGATAGGGTGCCGAAGGTATTTAGCTGGGTGCGAAATTCCCTATTATCCGCAAACTGGTCACCTTGCAGACTTCCCTCCCCATTATTCTGTGCGTAAAGGTTTTCGTATTCATCCCAGCTGTATTCGTCCTTGTATAATTCGGCCCCGAAAGAATACCCGCTCTGTAATCCAAAGATGGCTGCTTCACCTATGAAGCGCGTGCGCAAACCAAATCCATTGGTAAATTCATCCAGGATGCCAAAAGGCCTGGCCTCATAATGATCCAGATAGGTATAAAAGATACTGGTAGAATTCTTAAGCTTAGGAGAAAATATATGTTGATAATTAGCTCCGATCAGGATGTATTTATTAGCCTCAAACCCTTGTGAAGCTGCCCATGTAAATGCTGCCTGAGTAGGATCTTCGTTAAAAGCTGTAATTCCAAGGGAACTCGGAATCTGAGCTGTGTAATCTATGTAATTGACCAAGAGGTTGATCTTGTTATTGGAGTTTATTTGAAAAGTGGTGTTCAGCAGTAATCCATCTCTTTGGAAACTATTATTTTCCCTGTAGCCCTCAGTATCCAAATGATCGTAGTTGAGTGCAAGGGACATACCCTGATCTGCGTGTCTTAGCGAAAGATTATTCTTGAAGAGTCCATAGGAACCAACGGAAGTGTTGTTTGATAGGCTACTACTATTTCCAAGTGCTTCCCTGGTACTGAGTAATATGGCACCGCCAAGATTGGTGCCGAAAGCCGTGGCTTTTGGTCCTTTGACCACTTCAACCTGACTCAAATTTTCCAGGTCATATGCTTCAATGGTAGAAAATCCGCTTCCATTGGTCACAGGGATATCATTGTAATACAAACGGAGTTTATCGGTGCCAAACAAGGTGCGGGCTCCTATTCCTCTGATGGTAATTCTATTTGTATTTAAAGCTCCGGACAAGGCATAAACCCCCGGAATCTGGTTGATGGCCGAAATAGCATCTATTGGGCTAAAATTGTCGAATATCTTATCCCCTATGATCTGTGAAGGGACAATTCCCGTTGTCTGTTTTTCTCGCAACTCTTCCAGCAGAAGAACCTCTTTTAAGACCGTTACACTATCCGGTTTAGAAGTTTGCTGGCTAAATACAGCGATGGTACTCATTAGAAAAAAACATATGCCAGCGTAAAATTTCATGACGCGATTTTAAGGCATCAAAAGTAATGATTAAAAGCTAAAGCCCAGGGAAGTTCTGCCTCTGCCAAGCACTTTATGAGGATCATAAAAATTAAGACTCGCTTCTCATTCGAAACTAATCTGGAATCGACTTTTTACTAAACTCAACAATTGTTACTTTCGAAAAAATTCTAAGATGAAGATTGTCTCCTACAATGTAAATGGTATTCGCGCCGCCCTAGGTAAAGGATTTTTGGATTGGTTACAAAGCGTCGACCCCGACGTGGTTTGCCTTCAGGAAATAAAAGCTATGAAGGAACAGCTCGAACTCGGTCTTTTCGAAAAAGCCGGGTATCCCTATCACTATTGGTACAGCGCAGAAAAAAAAGGGTATAGCGGGGTAGCCATCCTTTCAAAACACAAACCTGAACACGTCGAATTCGGCACAGGAATAGATTATATGGATAAGGAAGGAAGGAATATCAGGGCCGATATCAATGGGGTTTCTGTAATGAGCCTTTATGTTCCCTCCGGTACCAATATTGAGCGGCTGGATCATAAGCTACAGTACATGGCGGATTTTCAAGACTATGTAGACGGACTCAAAAAAACTAATCCCAATCTCATTATCCTCGGAGATTACAATATTTGTCACCAGGCGATCGATATTCACGACCCGGTGAGGAACAAGAATGTATCCGGTTTTCTTCCAGTGGAGCGGGAATGGATCGGCAATTTTATGGACAGTGGATTTATTGACAGTTTCCGCTACTTTAATAAAGAACCACATCAGTATACCTGGTGGAGTTACAGGGCAAATGCGCGAAATAACAACAAAGGATGGCGGTTAGATTATGGCATGGTTAGCAAGACCTTAGAAGACCGACTAAACAGATCTGTAATATTATCCCGGGCCAAACACAGTGATCATTGCCCGATTATGGTAGAGTTAACCACAGCTTAAATCTAATTTTACAAAGGGATACCTACCTTTGCAGCCGAATAAAAACAAAAATTACCATGATTTATACTACCCTGCCACACACCTCCCTTGAAGTAAGTAAGATCTGCTTGGGGACGATGACCTGGGGCAAGCAAAACACAGAAGATGAAGGTCATTCGCAGATGGATTACGCCGTGGAACAGGGAATCAACTTTTTTGATACAGCTGAACTTTACCCTATTCCTGCCCACCCCGATCGATACGCCCTCACTGAAAAGATCATCGGGAACTGGTTTAAAAAAACAGGAAAACGAGAGAAGATCGTTTTGGCGTCCAAGATCGCAGGCAAGGCTGCATTTACGAAATTTATCAGAACATCGGGCTTTAAAAAAGAAGCACTGATTGAAGCGGTGAATGGGAGCCTTGAGCGATTGCAAACTGAGCATATCGACTTGTATCAATTGCACTGGCCAGAAAGATCAACCAACTACTTTGGACAACGGGGTTACAAACACGACATTTCAGATTTCTGGGAGGATAATATCCATCAGGTTCTGGAAACCTTGAGGGACCTCATCAAAGAAGGAAAAATAGGTCATGTAGGCTTATCAAACGAGACTCCATGGGGAACCATGCGCTTTTTGGAAGAAAGCAAAGTCCATAAAAGCCTACCCCGAATGGTAAGTATACAAAATCCGTACAGCCTTCTCAACCGGACTTTTGAAGTTGGACTGTCTGAAATTGCTATCAGAGAAAAAATAGGCTTACTCGCCTATTCTCCGCTGGGTTTTGGAGTGCTCAGCGGCAAGTATCTCGGGGGGAAGAAGCCGGAAAATGCACGGATCACTTTGTTTCCTGCTTATGGGAGATACAGTAATGAAAATGCCCTGAAGGCTACCCAGAAATATGAGGATCTCGCAAGGGAAAACGGGATGTCACTTACTCAAATGTCTCTTGCCTTTGTGAACAGCAGACCCTTTTTAACCAGCA
Source organism: Flavobacteriaceae bacterium (assembly GCA_013042315.1). Classification (GTDB taxonomy): domain Bacteria; phylum Bacteroidota; class Bacteroidia; order Flavobacteriales; family Flavobacteriaceae; genus Muriicola. The sequence goes on from JABDQM010000055.1 coordinate 13,448, forward strand.
CGATCATCGGGGCCACTTCTATGGAGCAACTCAAAGAAAATATTGGAAGTATAGACCTTTCCCTGAGCGAGGAAGTGCTCAAAGGAATCGAAGCCATACACGAGGATCATCCCGATCCAGCACCCTGATCAAAAGTTATTCTGATCAACATCATCAATAAACCTGATCACGCCCTCAAAGTAGTTTTTCTGGTCGTCGTATTGAGATAGGTGGCTTCCATTGGGGCAATGCAAATACCTGCCGTTTTGTACTTCTTCTGACATCCATTCCATATGTTCAGGATCCATGGTATCATATTGAGCTCCAATCACTAGGGTGGGTACTTCAATGTTTTTTAATTGATCCCTTACATCCCAATCTTTTAAGGTGGCATCGCCGGTTATTCCAAACTCACTGTACCCCTGCATGTGAACGTAAACCTGATTGTTGGCGTGTTTAAAGGTGCGCATAATCGCTTCGGGCCAATCTTCAGGTGGCATTCTCAGGACGTGTTCAGTATAATAGTGTTCAAATAATAGATCGCTGTATCTGGGATTTTCAAAGTCTTCAGCATCTTCCAGGGCTTTGATCTCCTTGTATATTTCCGGATCCAACTGAGGGCCCAAAACATTTTGTGCATAGGCATTGTATTCTGGAACACTGCTCATCATATTGGATATAATCAATCCCTTGAGATTATTTTGGTATTTGAAGGCGTATTCCATGGCGAGTATTCCTCCCCAGGATTGACCCAGGAGATAGAAGTTGGAGGCATCCAGGCCAAGTGCTATTCTAACTTGTTCCACTTCCTCAACAAATCGCTCTGTTGTCCAGAGGTCGAGATCATCGGGCTGTTCACTGTAATAGGAGCCCAATTGATCGTAATAAATGTATTCAATTTCTTCTTGTGGGAAGTAACCGTCAAAGCACTCGTATAATTCGTGAGTCATTCCAGGACCGCCGTGTAACAACAGCACTTTTTTAGTAGGATTGGTCCCAATGCGTTTGGTCCAGACGTTAAAGGTGCCTTTTTCTGTAGTGACGGGGATCATTTTAATTCCCCCGGTGAACTGATCGTCTCTATTTTCAAAACTGAGATATTGTTCAGCACTTGTTGATTTTTGCTTGTCTGAATTCTGAGTGTTGTTCTGGCACGAGATAAAGAGAAGGACAGCTGAAAACAGCAGGGTATAGAATTTCATGATCTTAGAGTTTGGTGAAAAATAAAGTTAATAATTATTCGATTACTTCAATCAAACAATTCACGGATTACATCTTCGATCTTTGATACCTTACTGATCAGGATACTGTGGTTTTTCAAGGCAATTTTATTGTTCTTGGAGACAAAAATACGTGTGAAGCCGAGTTTTTCTGCCTCGAGGATTCGTTGGTCTACCCTACGGACAGGCCTTACTTCTCCGGCAAGTCCTATTTCGGCGGCAAAGCAAATTCCTTTCTCCAGGGGGATGTCGGCATTGCTCGAAAGAACTGCGGCAACAACCCCAAGATCTATCGCAGGATCGTCAACGGTTATTCCGCCTGTGATATTTAGAAAAACATCTTTGGCCCCTAATTTAAAACCCGCTCTTTTTTCAAGAACAGCCAGAAGCATATTCAATCTTTTAGCGTTAAATCCCGTAGCTGTACGTTGTGGAGTTCCGTATACTGCAGAGCTCACAAGGGCCTGGATTTCGATCAGGAGGGGGCGCATGCCTTCCAGAGTGGCGACAATTGCCGTTCCGCTAAGGGCTTCATCGTATTTGGAGATCAAAATTTCTGACGGATTACTCACTTCCCTGAGGCCGTCGCCCTGCATTTCATATATTCCGAGTTCTGCCGTAGATCCAAAACGGTTTTTCAGGGCCCTGAGAATTCTGTACATATAATTCCGGTCGCCTTCAAACTGAAGAACGGTATCTACCATATGTTCCAGAATCTTTGGTCCGGCAATGGTTCCATCTTTGGTAATATGCCCTACTAAAATCACCGGTGTGTTCGTTTCCTTGGCAAATTTGATAAGTTCGGCCGTACACTCCCTGATCTGGGAGATACTTCCCGCTGAAGATTCTATGTAATCCGTATGCAGGGTTTGAATCGAATCGATGACCACTATATCAGGATTGATCTCTGAGATTTGCCTGAAGATCTGTTGTGTCTTAGTTTCGGTAAGGATGAAACAGTTAGCACTGTTTGGCTGAATTCTTTCAGCCCTCATCTTGATCTGCTTCATGCTTTCCTCCCCGGAAACATATAGCGTTTTATAGGGCAATCGCAAAGCGATTTGCAGTAGCAAAGTACTCTTACCTATCCCTGGTTCTCCTCCGAGCAGCACCAAAGAACCGGGTACTAGTCCACCCCCAAGCACCCTATTAAATTCGTGGTCAAGAATGTCAAACCTGATTTCATTACCCGTGTCAATTTCCGAAATATTGACAGGAGATGCACTTTTTGGAGCTCCATTCATTTTGGCTTTCCAGCTCGCCTTTTCCTCTTTCTGTACAACTTCTTCAACAATGGTATTCCATTCTTTACAGGCCGAGCATTGCCCTACCCATTTAGGATACTGGGTGCCACAATTCTGACAGAAAAAAGCGGTTTTAGTCTTTGCCATGATTACCGCTAAAGATATTGTGGTATTCATTAATAACAAAAGAAACACCCGGCTAAAAAACCGGGTGTTGGTGTTGTTTGAACAGCTTTGACTTCCTAAAAACCGAAGTCGGCCTTTAACGCATCTATTTTTTCTAGGGCAAGTTCTTTGGTAAGGAAATCTATTTCCTCCATCCCAAAGGCTTTTTCAAAGGTTCGCAGGGCTTTCTTGGGCTCTCCCAATTGCTCGTAATACTCTGCTTCAAAGAAGAATCCGAGCATTGTGTCGGGATACTCTTTCTTGCACAATTCCGAAAGGGGCTTTAAAGATTCAAAATCATCTTTTTTTCGGGTAGCAGCGTAAACGGCCATGATATCATTAACACTCACTCTTTTTTGAAATCCGAATAATTCTTCAATAGTTGAGTATTTATTTTCGAGATATGCAAATGCTGGTTCTTCTGAAGTAAGGATTTCTTCCCTGTATTGTTTTGGGGAAATGGGTTTAAAGACCTCGAACATTTTCTCCCAAGCTTTTCCCAAGCCGTAAGTCACTACAGACACTTCATTGGATTCGGGATAGGAATCATAGGAATAATGAACGGTTGGCTTGTCGAGCTTTTTTAGATTTTGGTCTAACATATTAATCTGATCACCCGTGGCGGGTTTGCCTCCTCCTGCGATGAGATGATAAAATATTTGTTGTTCTATCGCCATCAGACGTTCAGGGACTCTGCTTTCCATTTCCGGTGCAAGTCGGGGCGCAATACTGATAAAGGCATTAAAAAAAGATCGATCTTTAAAAAGGTAATAATTCCCAAAATTTGCTGTGATATCGTACCCAATAAACATTCTGAATGGTGCAGTGCTATAGGTGAGATCGAGGTAGGGGACTATTTCCATCCCTATAAATTCGTAGAATTTTGTCCCTTTATCCGAGGGTAGTCCCGATACTTCATCAAAAGCACAGTCTTCCCATCGAAGGTCGTTTTCACTCTGATCTACTCCGACAATAATTACCTCGGGCATCCCTTCAAATCTACTGTAGAATTTAGCGTTAGCGACGACCTGATCAAAGAGGTATTCTGCATCGAGCACCACCACAAGGGGATACTTTTTATCAGGAGTATAATCTTCCGGAAAATAGTAAGAGACATTACGCCTTTCCTGGAGTTTAAAGGACTCAAATATTTCGTGTGTTACCTGAGCGAAATTGTTCTGGGTAATCAATAGGACAAGGGCCATTATTATGACATTCCTCATTGGGCTTGATTTTAGGTTATGTGAAACCTATCGGTTTCTGTTCAATAACGGTAAGAGTAGAAAGGATATTGCCCCGAAAACCACAACCATGAGGGTTTGTGCGATCCACATAATCCAGCCGAAGGCATCACCAGATACGGCACTTACCCCGTAAATGGAAAGTGCTTTACTTACTGCTATAGGGTAAAGACCGATTCCGCCGTTGGTAGTAGACATGGCAAAGGCACCTGCGATAAAGGCCACAAGAAATTCGGATAAACTCAGGGAAATAGTTTCGACAACCGTAAATTTGATGACCCAGAACATAGCGATATAAGCCCCCCAGATAAAGAAAGTATGGAAGATAAAGAGCCATTTGTTTTTCATCTTAAAAATGCTCATTACCCCGTCGAGTAGGCCTTTTACGAGGTCTTTTAGCTTAATCGCAAGTCGGGAACTCGACCTTCTGAGGAAGGCCAGGAAGACAAAAAGAAATAGAATACCCCCGGCCACAAGGATAAGGGTTGCTGTAAGGCCTATGCCATTTGCTTTTAGATAAGATAGTATGATATTGGTTTGAGAGAGGAGGGCGATAAAAATAATAAGGAGTAACATCAAAAGGTCTACCACCCTTTCGGTTACGATGGTTCCGAAGCCTTTTTGGAAAGGCACTTTTTCATAAGTGGCAAGGGCTGTTGCCCGCAGTACTTCGCCGGACCTGGGGATTCCCAGATTGGCAAAATAAGCGATCAGGATAAAAAAGATGTTATTCCAAATTTTGGGTCTGTATCCCAGGGGTTCCAGTAAGTAGTTCCACCTGATGGCTCTGGAAATATGACTTGCAATACCGATCAGGACGGAGAGTCCCACCCAGAACATATCGGCTTCTCGAATGTATCTGAAGATCTCCCTCCTGTCTTCGGGTGAGGTGTTGTAGTAAGAATACCAAACCAAAAAAACTCCCAGGAGAACGGGGACTACAATTTTCAGGAGTCTTTTTAAGCGGGAGCTCAAAGGTTAGGTTAAAAGATTGTTCTCTTCGTTTGGAAATATCATGGACGGCTCAAAGGTTTTGGCCTCCTCGATTTCCATCCAGGCATAGGTAATCAGGATTAGAATGTCACCAACCGCAACTTTTCGTGCCGCAGCTCCATTCAGGGTTAATTCCCCGGTATTTCTAGGTCCGGGAATAGCGTATGTTTCAAGGCGTTCACCATTGTTGTTGTTTACAATCTGAACTTTTTCTCCTTTTATAATATTGGCTGCATCCATCAGATCCTCATCAATGGTAATACTACCAATGTAATTAAGGTCTGCCCCGGTAACTTTTACCCGGTGTATTTTGGATTTTACTACTTCAATTTTCATGGCGCAAAAGTAATCAATTCAGGGCGATATTGTCGATGAGGCGAATCCCCTCAGCATAAACGGCAATAAAGCCTCTGTATTTTCTGTTTTTTTGTTTTCTTATTATCGGTGTCAGGGTTTGCACATCGGCAATCTGAAAATATTCGAGTTTCATCCCATGCTCAGCATCGAAAACTTCGGACACGTATTTGTGAATATTAGTCGCATTTTCCGTGCCAAACATACGCCTCACCTCTTTGAGAGTATTGTAGATCAATTTAGCCCTTTCCCTCATTTCATCTGACAGCCGTCGGTTTCGAGAACTCATGGCTAATCCATTGGCCTCGCGGACGATAGGACAGCCGATTACTTCTATCTTAAAAGGCAGACTTTCTGACAGTCGATTTACCACCTGCAGTTGTTGAAAGTCTTTTTCTCCGAAATATGCCCTGTCAGGTCTGATCAATTCAAACAGCATTTCTACTATCGTTGCTACCCCATTAAAATGCCCTTCCCGGAATTCTCCTTCCATTACCTTATCCAGGCC
>JABDQM010000056.1 GCA_013042315.1 Flavobacteriaceae bacterium
TTTTGGAAGAGGCTGCTAAAATGAAAATTGCGATTAATGCCCATGAGCCCATCAAGGCAACAGGTAAACGAAGGACCTATCCCAACGCCATCGCCAGGGAAGGCCTGCGGGGACAGGAATTTAATGCCTGGGCTGCAGACGGGGGCAATCCCACCAATCATTTACCGACGGTAGCTTTCACAAGAATGCTCTCAGGGCCTATCGATTTTACCCCCGGGATCTTTAATATCAAATTTGAAGAATACAAACCAGACAACCAGGTAAGTACAACCCTGGCGCACCAGCTGGCTCTTTACGTGGTCATTTACAGTCCTATTCAGATGCTGGCCGACTTGCCGGAACATTACACAGAACAAGGTAAACCACATCCCGCCTTGCAATTTATTCGCGACGTGGGGGTCGACTGGTCAGAGAGTAGGGTACTCGACGGAGAAGTAGGGGACTTTGTCACCATTGCCAGAAAAGAAAGAGGATCAGGGAATTGGTTTGTTGGCGGAATCACTGCGGAAGAAGGCAGAGAAGAATCCATCAACCTCAATTTTCTAGAGCCGGGAAAAACTTATCAGGCGATACTTTATAAAGATGCTCCGGATGCTCATTGGGATAATAACCCTCAGGCCTATAAGATTGAATCTATGGATGTGACCTCCGAAGATGTAGTTGAGGTGGTTTTGGCTCCCGGCGGTGGATTTGCATTGAGTTTGATGCAGAAATAACTAAGGCTACTATACTTATTGGGTTGAATTAAACTTTCTCACTCTGCTCTGCGAAGTGTGTCACTTCGCAGCATTACCCTAAAGAAATATTTTAAGTGAGAAGTTGCAAACTTCGCACAGCGCTAGTTTGATGCAGAAATAACTAAGGCTGCTATACTTATTGGGCTGAATTAAACTTTCTCACTCCATTTATTCTCAAAGAAGAATATCATATATTTAGTCGACCAACCGACACTATATATGATTGCATTTTTCCGACGGCTTCGGTATAAAGTTATCAGTACCCGAAAAGTAAGACAGTATATTCTATATGCCTTAGGGGAAATTTTTCTGGTGATGATCGGTATTTTATTAGCTGTTCAGGTCAATGATTGGAATACCTCAAGGCAGGAGCGAAAGGAAGAACAACAATTACTCAAACAACTGAAGACGGAATTTGAAGCCAACAGGTCACAAATTCAGGATAAAATCACATTACACGAAGAGATCGTCAGAAGTGGTAGACATATCTTACAGCATATAGACCGCCAAAGCAATACTTTGCCCCTAGACTCTCTTTATCCTCACTTAGGCTGGACTATTACGGCACCTACTTTTGATCCTTCCCTGGGGGTGACTAATGATCTTATCAATTCGGGGAAGTTGTATCTCATCAGGAACGATTCTTTGCGGCACCTGGTTTCCGGATGGAGTGGTTATATCAATTTTGCCACTGAGGAGGAAAAAATCTGGCTGAAGATCCGCGATGAATTCTACAATCCTTATCTGAAGGAAATCTTTCCTTTTAGAAATATTCTTCATGCCATTCAGCTGGAAAGTGATGCTCGTGGAATGATGAATTTTGGTGGTTATTATGACTCTTCAAGTGTTGGTCCTTCAAAGTGGGATACTTCTCATCATAAAGAATATACCAAATCAGAATTATTAGCTTTAGAGGATCATATTGCAGAATTGACAAACTTAAATTTGTTGTCTGGCACCCAAATGAGTGAATTGCGAAATCTAACGGATCGTATTCTAGATATGATCGAAGAGGAAATAGAGTCTAATCACTAATCAAAGTGCATGATAGCGTGGATTTGTAATCCGCGCCAATGAGATAATAAATTAATCTCTAGTCTATTTGTATTTCATCCTCAACATGTATTACCCACTTACTTTTTTCTTTGGTGAAGGAACCCGAAAACGCGTATCCTTTTGTGCCAAACTCAAACTTTCCAAAGGAGCAATTTTTCCCTATAGCTAGAATGATTCTGGGCCTGGGTTCGGGTGAATCAGAAACAAAGGATACCCTTTTACCATCTATTTCCAAGGTTCTTTGTTCAATATTCAGATTACTTGCAATTTCAACACTATCGAGGCCCTGCTTGTACAACCGATTAAAAAAAGGTCCGATTTTCTCTTTTTCAGAAAGAATTGCGACTATCACTGGATTGATGTCTAAACCCGATAAACAAGTAGATTCTACAGAAGATTCAGGAGAAATTTTATGGCTCGAATCCTTGTTTTTACACGAAGAGGTCAGAATTAAAAATAACAAAATAAGTATTGTGCCTTTCATTAGTAATGAGATAGAATATACTGTCTTGGAATATACTATGAAATTGGTACACCTTCCAATCAGGAAAAAATTAAATTTGCGAATATGAGATCAATTGTAATATTTGTAGTAGTTCTTTTTCTTCTAAACTGTAAAGGGGAACAGAATTCAAAAGAGTCATCTGCAAGCGAAATAACTACATTAAAAACCCGGGATAGCTTGTTGAGGATTAGAGATTCTTTAAACATACAAATTGAATCTTTGAATTACGAAAGAGAACGTTTATTGGAATCGTCTTCTGCTCAGAATCCTGTTATTATTAATCTTGAGGTGCAAACATTTCATCTTTTAAATGAAAGAGAAAAAATTGAGATTCGATTAGCGTCCGGTGAATTTGACCTTTAATTTGATTAATCAAAAGAAATAAAGAGGTGAGCAACTAGATAGCGCGAATATGCAATCGGCGCTTTTGATTTGTAAATATTATCAAAGTTGACCGCAATCCCGTCGAATATATTTTTGTTTAGATTTACCGCATGA
>JABDQM010000057.1 GCA_013042315.1 Flavobacteriaceae bacterium
GGAATGTGATTGATGATAACAATCAGAATCCACAGTTTGATCCTTGGGGAACTACGATTACGGACACTTCGATAACAAAACTTGATTTATCTAAGGTAACCAAAAATTTAGCGATCAGAGTTTTAGCAAATCAAAAAGCTGAAATCGTTCGTTCTGGTCTCTCCTCAAAAAATAAAATTATCGTTGATCTGAATCGAGTTACTGAAATCATTGGTACTTCAGTCGGTTCCAAAACAACAGAATTAGATTTATCTGCCATTAATACTGATTCAGAGATAACTTTGATAGGTCGCGGCAAAGTGTCTGTTGTTATTCCTGGATTTAATCTATTAACACACACTACCGGACAAAACTTAAGTTTTTGAAAATAGAGACTAAAATATGGGTAATTCGATCCTCACCGTTCTGGAGCAGTCTCATCGCATGCTTGAGGTCATCGAGGCCATATCTGAAAATACTTACAGCGAGGTAGCCATGTGCCTTTTTCTTAACAGCCTTCTGTTCATGGAGTTTGAGGCCCCATTGATGTGCGATTAGGTAAGCTAAAGCAATTAAACTAATCAAGCCCAGCAGGGCTTTTGAGTGGGTTATATGAGTGGCCTCAAAGTCAAATCCTCGCTTTTTCCAGTGCGAAAACATTTGTTCGATGCTCCAACGCTCTGCGTACATCTTTAGCATCGTCTTGCCAATAAATCGGTTACTTATGGTAAACAAATACTCGCTACGAGTGTTTTCACCCTTAATGGATTTCCAACTGAAGAAAACCTTTTGCCCGTAAATAGAAAGCCTGCGGTTTTTGAACTTTTTAGAGGAAAGCTTCCTGCGGTATTTTTTGACGCGCAAACGTTCATTGACCAAGGTGTTGTCCTTTATCCGAACAATGTAAGGGATTTGTTTGCGATCCAGCCATTGTAACCACTCCTGGCCGATAAATTCTCTATCCATTATCAGGCATTTGATCTGAGAAGCTTCGAGTTGTCTGAGCACCTTTTTAAGAATCCGGATGCGATGTGAGGTCTTGCTGCTACCTTGTTTAGTTACCTCAGGCAGCAGAGTCCAGGCAATAGGATAACCTACCGTATTGATGCGAAGGCTTACCACCAAATAGTTGATCTGACTCTTACCATACTTCCAATTGGTTCGATCCATGCATAGAATCAAGTGATTGCTCTTGAGGGTATTCGTTAACTTCAAAACCAGAAGTCCAAAGTCTATTTTGGCAGTGCCCAGCCAAAACAGGAGTCTGGATAAGCGTTTGTGAACTGAGTCGGCTTTTACGTTTACGATTCCACTAAGGGCAAGCTTTCGTAGGTTCACTGTGGCTTCGCTAATCAAGCTTAATGCAAAAATAGCGATGCCCGTCAGCCGTGAGCGGTGCACATGAGGTAAGTTTTGCTTGAGTAATTCGGTTAATATCTGCAAGTGTGGAGTGTCTTTGGCTTTTTTCATGGTGTTGAAATCATTGAAAATCTTAGCTCTTGTAAAGGAGCTAAGAGCCAAAGACAACTACAAGTAGCTTAATTTAAGACATTTAAGGCAGCTATTCACAGTTTTGTCCGGTAGTGTGTCATTTATAGTACTACAGTTTTTTAATTGTTAAAGGTCAGTGGCTTAAGTTTTCCAGACGTAGCTGCTGGCCTTTTTTGCGTTTAGGTCGTCAAGATAAAAATCGTCGTCATTAAAGATTTTTATTGTCGTTCATTTTTTACAAAACATGTTCTGTATTATGCAAGCCTTATTTTGTAAAAAAAGACAGTTTTTACAGGACCCATGTTATAGTGCCGACATGGATTCACGCGGCAGACCTGCACAAACAGAACGTTCACCGGTTGGGCAACGGATTGTCCAAGCTCGAAAAAATGCTGGTCTTTCTCAAAAGGAGTTAGCTGAAAGATTAGGAGTTACTCAGCAATCGGTTGTTGTTCTCGAACGCCGTGCAGCGAATGTTCAGGCAAACACCTTGATCAAATTAGCAGAGATATTAAAAGTAAGCGTAGATTCTCTTCTTGGCCTGGAAAAAGAACCACCGAAGGAAGAAGTCCCCGGTGGTCGTTGCCGCAAAACCTTTACACGGGTTTCGCGTCTACCACGTCGTCAACAAGAACGAATCTTGGCTACTGTTGACGACATGCTAATTGCGCAGGCTGCAAAACAAGAGACTTCGTAACCCCCTGAGTATTTTTTCGAGAAGCCCAAAGAGATAAAACCGTAGCGGCTCAAGGTGGAACGCAGCGAGGAACGAGCGAGTAGACCTTGAACTGTGGAGGTAAAATC
>JABDQM010000064.1 GCA_013042315.1 Flavobacteriaceae bacterium
TACTCATAGCTGAAGTTTTAAAGTTGAAGGTGTTTATACAGAGCACAAAGGCAATAGTTCCAAATAGAAATTTCATGGAAGAATTTTTTGTAATATATAAAAATGTACGTTTGTTTGTCTGAACTACTAGAGTAAGAGAGTAGATGAATTACGAAATTTTATGGGCATTTGCGCTGGCAACAGCTTCTCTGGCTATTTTCCCGGGACCTGATAATATTTACGTGCTTACCCAAAGTATTGTGAATGGGAAAAAATACGGTCTTGCTACCACCGCAGGTCTTATTTCAGGTTGCCTGGTCCATACTACTTTGCTCGCTTTTGGGGTTTCTGCAATTATCAGCCTAAATCCGATGTTGTTCTATACCATCAAGTTGTTTGGGGCCATGTATTTGTTTTACCTCGCATTTAAAGTTTGGCGAGCTTCCGCGGAATTGAGAATCGACCTGAACCAAAGTCCAAAAAAATCGCTAGGACAATTGTTTAGGCAGGGATTTATTATGAACGTGCTCAATCCCAAAGTGACCATTTTTTTCCTGGCTTTTTTCCCCGGTTTTCTTTTCAGTACGTTTCTCAGCACAACGGTGCAATTTTATGTCCTCGGCTTTCTATTTATGTTGATTTCCTTCCTGGTGTTTTCACTTATAGCGCTGCTGGCAGGTTCAATTTCGGGATACCTTCAAACACATCCTAAAGCACCTTGGGCATTAAAATGGCTGCAGATATTGGTATTCACAGGGATTGGTCTTTACCTGTTATTATCGTATAAATAATGGTAATTTTGAATAATAATTCCCCCTATGGAAAGCACTTCTGAAAAGGTGAAGATCATTGAATGTCCCCGCGATGCCATGCAGGGGATCAAAGACTTTATCCCTACTCAGGAGAAAATTGCATACATACAGGCTTTGCTGGGATGTGGGTTTCATACGATCGACTTTGGCAGTTTTGTATCTCCCAAAGCGATTCCTCAGATGGCAGATACTTCAAAAGTGCTAGAAGGTCTGAAGCTCGATGGCATTTCTTCAAAATTACTGTCAATTGTAGCTAACGTGAGGGGAGCACAGGATGCTTCCTCATTTGAACCCATTGATTATCTGGGCTATCCTTTTTCTATTTCGGAGAACTTCCAAATGCGGAATACGCATAAAACCATTGCCCAGTCTACTGAAATTCTGAAAGAGATTCTCGAAATAGCCTCGAAGAACTCTAAGGAAGTAGTCGTCTACATCTCCATGGGTTTTGGAAATCCCTATGGCGATCCCTGGGATGTTGATATTGTTGCTGAATGGACCGAGAAACTTATTGCAATGGGGGTGAATATTTTGTCTCTTTCAGATACTGTTGGAACTTCCACGCCTGAAAATATAACTTATCTCTTTTCCCATTTAATTCCAGCTTACCCGGCGGTTGAATTCGGGGCTCATTTACATACTACACCTAACCGCTGGCATGAAAAAATTGATGCAGCATACAAGTCGGGTTGCCGCAGGTACGACGGGGCTATTCAGGGTTTTGGCGGATGTCCCATGGCGAAGGATGAGCTCACAGGAAATATGCCTACTGAAAAAATGATGTCTTATTTCACAGCTGTAAAAGCCCAAACCGGGGTGAGCTGGACCGCCTTTGAGGCGGCCCATAATCGCGCTACCCAACTATTCTCCAGATACCATTAGAAATTCCAATTAGTATTGTAGCCTTACACCTAAATACGCTCCAAAGGGATGCCCCGGTCTCAGACCTGCAGGTACTCTGGATACCGCGTATTCTTCATCCAGGATGTTAATGGCGTTGAGAGTGATACTCGCATTCGGATTAATGTGATATGCTCCTGCCAGGTCCAAAACAAAGCTCGATGGAACTCTTTCTGCATCGGGAATCGTGCCCTGGCCTGCAAGCGTTCTGAATTCACCATTGTATCGACCACTTAAGTTCAGGTTAAACCTATCGTGTTCCAGAGACAAAATAGTGTTGAATTGGTGCTTGGAGATATAGGGTAATTCATCTCCTATGACAACTTCTCCCCAGATATCCTCTGCGCTGTCGAAATTACTTTTAAACTCCGTATCTGTAAGGGTATAGGAAAATGT